>NZ_JAAHIG010000236.1:0-14500 GCF_010692305.1 Moorena sp. SIO4G3
TCCCCATCACCCCATCACCCCATCACCCCATCACCCCATCACCCCATCACCCCATCACCCCATCATCAA
This sequence comes from Moorena sp. SIO4G3, assembly GCF_010692305.1. Taxonomy (NCBI): domain Bacteria; kingdom Bacillati; phylum Cyanobacteriota; class Cyanophyceae; order Coleofasciculales; family Coleofasciculaceae; genus Moorena; species Moorena sp. SIO4G3. Next base: position 70 of record NZ_JAAHIG010000236.1, read on the forward strand.
CTGACCAACGTTTTTTCATTACTTTACCGATGGTCTAGATGTTGCGATCGCTACTGACCCATATACGCTGATTCCATGGTTTGTTAGAGTTTTGGTGGCTGAGTTGACTGTAGCTCCGCTGGTGTAGATATCATCTAGGATTAGTACGGGTGAGGTGCTATGATGTCTGAGAAAGTGTTTACCAATAATAAAGGCATCTGCTAGGTTTTGCGCTCGCTCTTGGACAGATAAACCAAACTGAGGTTGAGTTGCCCGGACTCTTTCTAAACCCAGTGGTGCTTGTTTGTAACCAGTTAATTCACAAAAACTTCGGGCAATCAGCTCTGCCTGGTTGTAACCTCTTTGTTGCTGTTTTGTAGGGTGCATGGGAATGGGAACTACTATTAATTTTTGGTTTTGGCTACGGGTGGCAGAGGATTTTAACCAAGCTTTACCCAGCCAATGGCCCAAGGGATGTGCTAGCTGGGGTTGGTTTTCATATTTCAGGGCAGCGAGTACTCGTTTTAATGGACCACCGTAATTGCCCCAGACAAACAGTGGGAGATTTTGATTACATAAAAATTGATTTTTGTCAAGTTGGCAGCGGAGTAACTGCTGCTCGCAATAATCACACAATTCATCAGTGGCAGGGCGCTCACATAGGGGACAGTTCGATTTCAGAAACAGACTTAATAGACCCTTTTTAAGGGTCTCAATTCCCTGTAACATAATTTGGGGGATTTATTTGGCATGATATTTCTCAAGATGCCAAGACTAACAATGAGAATCCCTCAGTATTTCTACCGTTTTCTGCCTCTAAGAGCGTGATGCAAAGCACAGCAAGGATTAATAAGATCATGTGCAGTTGACTACTTATCATTCTTGGTTGAGACTCAATTTTTAATTAACGATTTATGTGAATAGGACGTGATTAATGGTAAGAGATATTATGCCTTCGAGATATGATGCCAAAATCCCGGAGCAATAACAGGATTAGGCGGCGATTTGTGGATAATCTTTATTCTCTTGATCTGATTCAAGCTTCAGAGTATCCCTTTGTGGGCAATGAAGCCTTTAACTTAAGTCAGCTGTTGCAACGGGATTATCCGGTTGTACCTGGCTTTGTGGTGAGTGCAAAGGCATTGTGGGAATTTATCGCAATTTTAGGTAAGTCTGAACCCCTGTTAGCTGATTTACCTTCTTCTTATCTTTACGTAGATGTGGACAATCCTCGCCAGCTACAGCAAGTGGCTCAGCAAATTCGTCACAAAATTCAAGGGGCGACTTTAGCTTCGGTGTTGGCATCAACCCTATCGGAAATATCAGAAACTACACTCGCCCCAGCAGCAATTTTTCACCCTTCCTTATCCATGACATCACCAGGGTCAGGAATTGAGGAGGACACTGGGGAAACTGGAGTGGCAAGATTAGATCAACCCCAGATTTTTTCAACCTTACCAGATAAAATTTTGGGATCCTATATTTGCCCTAGGCAACCACTAGCAATGGAAGTGTCTTTAAAACAGGTTTGGGCAGAACTATTTCGCGCCAGAAGCCTATTTTACTGGCAACGGCATACTATTGGTCTCCAGCAGCTCAATTTGGCAGTCTTGATACAACCAATGTGGGATGCGATCGCTTCTGGTACACTCCAGATTAACCAAACTGAGGGTTACATCCAAGCGACTTGGGGGTTAGGTACTGCATTGGGGAAGGGGGAAGTAGTGCCAGACTATTACCAAATTGAGATCGAAACTGGTATTGTGCTAGCCTCACGACTGGGTCGTAAAACCCGTGCCTATGGGTTGTGTCTGGAACCAGACTCATTATCAGTAACCGAAAACAGTCTGCAAACCTATCTACTCAGTGAGGAGCAACAAAAACAGTACACCCTAAAGGACAAATACCTCCAAGAGCTAATTACTATCAGCCAGCGTCTAGTGGCTGATATTAGTTCTACCTTTTCTCTAGAGTGGACACTATGGCAAACCTCAGAAAACTCAGAACCAGAGTTACAAATTACGAAATTTAGTCCTCAAACTGGGCAAAAGTGGGATGCTAGCCAGTTGAGGGTTGAACCGTCACATCATGCTTCCAAACTAGCTTACTCTGTTGGTTCTACTACTTCCTACGGCAAGCTGTTTACGTCTGTACAAGTGGGTAGCCGACCCAATGTGCTTGAAGCCTCATCGGACTCCATTGGGAGCAACTTTAGTGAACACACTGTCAACCCATCCATCACGCCTATGCTTGTGAGAGGATTACCCGCAGCACCAGGAAGAGTTACAGCCACTGCTCATGTGATATCGGGTGAGGGCAAAAACGTCTCAGCAATTGTATCTGGTAGAATTTTGGTTGCCCAAAGTGTTTCTCCTGACTGGCTACCTGGGCTCAAGCACGTAGCCGCTATTATTACTGAACAAGGAGGGATAACTAGTCATGCTGGGATTATTGCTAGAGAACTTGGTATTCCCTGTGTTGTGGGTGCGGCTGGTATTACCCAAATCATAGAAACTGGCGAGTCTCTACTCGTGGATGGGGGACAGGGGGAAGTTTATCGGCTAGGAACAAAGCAAGGGTTTCCGGTTGAAAAGTTGCATGGCTCAGGATTCAGAAAAAGGGAAGCAAAAGTCAATTTTCAACCTTCTAACTTTCAAAATACTTTCCCCATTGCTACTCAATTATTGGTTAATCTTAGCCAGCCGGACTCCCTAGAAAAAATTGTGGGTTTGCCAGTGGATGGAGTGGGGTTATTGCGTTCAGAAGTGATGATGTTGGAGATTTTGAATAATCTGCACCCCAGTCAGTGGCACAGACAGGGCCATGAGCGTGAGTTGGTAGAACGCTTGGCTCAGTTAATTGTTCAATTTACGGTTACCTTGGCACCACGTCCTGTATTTTATCGCTCCACGGATTGGCGCTCTCATGAATTTCCATCCCTGAGTGGGGATCACCTGGTAACGGAAGCAGAAGTTAACCCGATGCTTGGTCTACGTGGCACTCGTCGCTATCTGAGCGACCCAGCTAGCTTTGATTTGGAACTGGCAGCTTTACAGGAGGTTTATGCTTACGGCTGCAGGAATTTACGGCTGATTTTGCCCTTTGTACGTACTGTGGAAGAGTTTACCTTTTGCCGCCGTCGGGTAGAACAGGTAGGACTTACTGATAATCCTGATTTTCAACTTTGGATTATGGCAGAAGTGCCATCTGTGTTGTTTCTGCTACCAGACTATGTTAAGGCAGGTGTTCAAGGAATTTCTATTGGTACTAATGATTTGACGCAACTTTTACTAGGAGCTGATCGGGAACAGAGGCAGTTGGAAACACTGATGGCAGGGTGCCATCCAGTGGTCAAACAAGCAATTCAGCAATTAATCGAAATGGCAAAAGAAGCTGGTATTCCTTGCTCAATTTGTGGTCAAGCTACGGTTCAGGATCCGGAATTGATTGATCTGTTGGTGCAGTGGGGAATTACTTCGATTTCTGTTGATGTTAAAGATGTGGAAGCGACTTACCAGGCAATTACCCGTGCTGAGCAACGTTTACTCTTGGACGCAGCACGAAATAAGTCAAAAGGCTTGGGTGTAAAAGGCAAAGGGGAAAACATCTAAATATATGGAAGTTCTAAATTGGGTTATGATATCCAGTCCGGTAGTATCGGTGAAAATTACCACGTACCACGGGACAGGATCTGATTTGGTGTATCTGCTCTGACCTAGGTTATCAATCTGAAAACTGCTGTAATTCAATCAGTGAATTATGGTTAGGTTTCTTAGTAATTTGAGTTAATAGTGCTTCATAGGAGTTGAGAGCGTTTTGATAGGCGAAGTGCTTCAGAGCAAATTTTCTACCTTGTTGACCTAGAGATACCCCCTGCTCAGGATTTTCATACAATTCGACAATTGCAGATGCTAAAGCCTGGGACTGTTGTGGTGGTACCACTACACCACCACCACTTTGTCGAACAACTCGCGCTGCAGTTCCATTCAAAGGCACAGAAGCAATGATCGGTCGTCCGCAAGCCAATAGCACTTGAATTTTTGAGGGCATATTAAAGGAAACAACGTTACGCTTTTGCACAACTAAACCTATATCTGCTGCTGCCAACATTTCTGGTAACTTCTCTCGGGGTTGGAAAGGTAAAAGCTTGATATTACTAGCATTGCAAGTCTGACAGTCTTGCTGTAGCTGCTGTAGAGCCTTAGATTCTCCAACAATGACGAAGACAATTTCTGGAATATGCCTGACCAGATTAGCCGCCTTCACTACTGTTTCGAGTCCCTGAGTCAAGGCAATATTACCGGAATAGAGTACTACAAACTTGCCATCAAGATGGTAAGCAGTGCGAAAGGAATTGCCTTCTTTGGGTAAGGGACGGATAAAATTAACATTCGCCCAGTTGGGGATACAGGTAATTTTGTCTAATGGTACTCCTTTATTTACTAAATTGTCAACGAATCCCTCAGAAATAACAGTGATTGTATGAGCACTGTGGTAGGCAAACTTCTCTAAAGCTTCAAAGATACGGATAGCTAGTTTGTTTCTAATTAGACCAACCTGTACAGCAGCTTCTGGCAAAATATCCTGTAAATTCAGTAATACTGGGCAGTTGTACAACCAACCAAGTAAAGCAGCTGGCACACTAACCGGCAGCGACGGTACTGTCAGTAGAATCACATCAGGTCGCCAGCCCCGGAAAGCCTGAATCAAACTGGTCACGACGAAGCTACCATCTAGTAGTATCCGTGTCACTACACCAGGCTTTGGTCGAATCCAGACATAGGAGCGTTGAATTATTACTCCCTTTCTTTCTTCAGTCAGATAGTACTTGCCTTGATATTTATCATAGATAGAGCGCTGGGGATAGTTGGGCATACTAGTGACGACTCGTACTTCATGTCCTGCCTTGACCAAACCTTCTGCCAGTTCCGTCATTAATGGGGCAATGCCTATCGGTTCAGGATGATAATTATAGGAGTAGATTAATATGCGCATGAATGTTATTGGTAGAGCGAGTAGTCTGTCAAGTTAACCTTTGACAGGTGGACAAGCGATGCATCGCTTTTTACAATTCCTACACGAAACACCTATATCTAGTTAGTTAGATCTATCAGTTACTTAGCAACTGGTGTCTAATTATCCTAGATACTTTAGTGTTTGAATTTTCACCTTTAAGAGAAAAATTTTCAATTTACTTATTCAAAGGGTTTGGTTTAACTTTCGACGTTATAGCCTTGCTCACTAGATAGTCAATCGGCTTTGTCTGTTGATGCTTATGCAATGAACCAACACCGAATATACCAAAAGCTATTCATCTCAATAGAGCAGTAAGTTAGACAGACGTGCTTAGGCGCTATTTTTTAGAAAAATAGAGACAGAAAACCCAAATTACTCTCACCCTCTGAAGCAGGAGGCAATAATTAGTCATCACCCTTAGGATAAATCCTCCTGATTATTCCAAGTTATTGGTTCTTTTGATCTAGGTATCAAAACGATCAGACTTACTGGTTGGACTAAGTAACTCATCTTAACTATCGTCAAGTTTATACTATAAATACTTGGTATGCTACTTTGTTTATTATTGGGGTTATTATTGGGGTTATTATTGGTAATAACTCTGGCAAAAACACCATTCCATAACGATAATGATTTACACTAACTAAAAAAAAATTAAGCCAATAGCCAATAGTTTAAGGCTCTCCCGGATCTATGATTTAAAAGGTATCAAAAGGCACAAACTCGACAATCAACGTGGCTGGAACTGGCGGAATTACGTGATATAAGCTTGCCTGATCACCCCAAAGCCGGGAGAGCCTAATTTAATAAATTCCTATCTGGATACTTTAAGGGATTAACTGCACTGACCACTAGATTCCTAGGCAGATACATAACCGATGGAAATAAATTCATAAATGGCACTCCTGCTGCTATAATTTTAGATACTTTTTTAAGTATTGATGTTTTCATAGCGATGCATCGCTATCTTATAATGGGATATATTTGATAGATAACTATAAATGAGTTGTGAACGCAAAACTAGCTGGAAATATGAGTTCAAAAGGGTGCTTTGTTTACCAATCAAATGGAAACCCTATAGGACTATAGCAAACGATTGATTCGAACTATGTGACCATGCCCCACTACCTGTTTTTATAAAGTAACTACGGGAAAGCTTATCAAAAACAGCTGTTAATTTTCAATTATATAATTTTAAAGATTGTGTGAATCAAATGTGAAACTATAGACTTATTATAACACTCTATGGGTAAATCTGAAATCCTTACCTAGCTAGGAGCTAGTTTTGGGAAATATTACTGGATTAATAAGCTATAGACTTTATAAGCTGTTGAGGAAAAAATGAGGGAGACTTATTTTAAGGCTTCTGACCTGCTCTAACGGTGTTTGCAAATTAACAGTGTTGGCGAATTACCTCCAAACTTCAGCAAAGCGATGCAGCTTGGTCTTGGGGAGCCAATGGGGTCATGGGGGTTCCCCCCATGAGCAACTGGCCTGGAAACCGCCACTCGCGCTTTGCATGGCTGACAGGGGGTTATAAACCTGGATTGGGAATCAGGCTATCAAGGAAAGGGCTCTCCTAACTATCTTGACTTAACTGGTTAGCCCAAACTAAATCGCGCTTTGCATGGCTGACAGGGGGTTATAAACCTGGATTGGGAATCAGGCTATCAAGGAAAGGGCTCTCCTAACTATCTTGACTTAAATGGTTCGCCCAAACTAAAAAATCAGTAAAGACTTTGTGAAGAAATTTGTGAAGAAATGGTAAAGAAAAGGGGAGATAAGATCTAGTAAGGCTTACAAAAATAAGTGATCGCAACAGCATAGTGCTTAGTCCCACCAATAAGCGCGAAGCAACCGGATTGGTCAGCAGGAGATATTCACCACACTCTGTACTCAGCACTCCTTCATGACTAAGTTTGGTAAACCAGAGGAATTCAGAACCCTAAACTATTACCCAATTCCCCCTAAAGTAAAGGAAAAGCCCACTTTTGGGTAAGATGTTTGATGGTTTTTGGTAATGATGTGTCATGGCACGGTGGTTTTGGGAACGCTGTAATTGTAATCAAGAACGGTAGGAATGGGTAAACCGGGGATGGGACAATGGCGGACAAACCACCAAAACGGCTAAGTTTACACCTCATTAGCTGATCGCTTTATTTATATACAATTTTCCGAAAGTCAGTGAGCTTCTGCTATGGTCAAAGCCCCAATAACTCACTCCTACCAGTGGCTCAAACTTTACCAAATCTTGACAGTTATAGCGTGTTAACTCATGTAGATTCAACATACATTCAAGAAGAGAATAATGATGTGAATCTGTGCTGTTAATACCGATACAGTGTACTATCAATTCCTAGACAAAATAGATGAGTTACCAAGTTCCGGTCAAAGTTCCCTTCGTTTCACTAGCTCAACAACACGGACCTATTCAAACCGAGCTAGAGCAGGCAATTCAAGCTGTAGTGCAGCAGGGAGATTTTGTTCTCGGTAAAGCCTTGATCAATTTTGAGACAGCATTTGCGGCTGCTTGTGGTGTCGAATACGGTATCGGAGTGGGATCTGGGACCGATGCGATCGCACTTGGATTACAAGCCTCTGGCATTAGTGCTGGGGATGAAGTGATTTGTCCTGCTAACACCTTTATCGCTACAGTGATGGGCATCATAGCTGCTGGTGCTACGCCAATTTTGGTGGATTGCAACCCTCGTACTGCCCTAATTGATCTCGATAGTGCCAAACAAGCAATTACAGCCAAAACCAAGGCAATTGTCCCTGTGCACCTTTACGGTCAGATGGTATCTCCGAGTGAGTTAATGGCATTTGCTGATGCCCACAACTTACTAATTTTTGAAGATGCAGCACAAGCTCACTTAGCAAAGCGAGAGGATTATTATGCTGGTTCTGTGGGCAAGGCGGCAGCATTTAGTTTCTACCCGAGTAAAAACTTGGGTGGCTTTGGTAACGGTGGCATGGTAATCACTAATGATGCTACGGTGGCAGAAAAAGTGCGATCGCTTCGCAATTACGGAGCACCTCGCAAATATTTTCATACCGACATCGGCAAAAATAGCCGTTTAGATACGTTACAAGCTGCTATCCTCAATGTCAAACTGCCTTATTTGACTGAGTGGAACCAGTCACGCTACTGGGCAGCTGCGCAGTACGACAATCTACTCAGGGCTTTGGAAGGTCAGGGGATTGTGCCCATAGAAAACCACAGCGGGCCAGGTCATGTCTACCACCTTTACGTGATTCGGGTAGGTCAACAATGTCCCTTTAACCGACAGAGCATCCAAGATGCTCTTGCCTCAGTGGGAATTCAAACCGGTATTCATTATCCGATCCCTTGCCATCTCCAGCCAGCTTACAAGTACTTGGGATATCAAGCCGGTGACTTTCCCCATACCGAAACTCTGTGCAATGAGATTTTATCTCTACCAATTTATCCCAACTTGAGCAAGGAGCAGATTGAGCAGGTAGTTGATGGGTTAGCTAACTTATTCGAGGTGCTTCAGCCATTAGTTATTAGTAATTAAACTATGCAAATTGGACGCAAAATTCCTATTGCCATTGATCGCTATCTACTGGACGGTTGTATCATCGCTTTACTAGTCATTATTTATGGTCCTGTGCTGATGCATTGGTATAATGGCTGGCTCAACAAAAGTATCAGCATTACCCATGAATACTTTAGCCATGGTTTGATTGGGCTACCGTTTGCTGCCCATATTGTCTGGACAAACCGACGACGGTGGCATAAGCTGACTGATACAGCGCATCCCTTTGGTGTAGTCTTACTGATAATTGGAGGAGTAAGCTATCTTAGCGGTCAATCAGAACTGGTAAATTTATCGTTTCCCATAGTTTTAGCTGGTATGAGCCTATGGTTAAAAGGGATTGGTGGCTTTAAGCTGCAAAGTTTTCCCCTGCTGCTAGTGGCTTTGGCAACTCCAACAGCAGTTCCCTATTTGATTGAACCTTATATCTTGCCCCTACAACGTTTTATTGCTGGGATGGCTGCCTTTATTCTGACTCAGTTTGGGATGAATGTCAGACTGGAAGGGATTAACTTGTTCGTAAGTGACCGAATTGTGGAGGTAGCGCCCCACTGTGCTGGTCTTAAGATGTTATTTACTTCCCTGTATGTGAGTTTGATGTTGCTTTACTGGAGCGGTGCTATTGAGTCACGCCTAAAGACTATTTGGCTGTTATCCGGTGCAGTGGTTATAAGTGTTAGTGCTAATATTGTCCGCAATAGTGTGCTTACCTTTTTCCATGGCAGTGGTCAAGATCAGGCATTTCATTGGCTCCATGAAAGCTGGGGCGGTGACCTATATTCAGCGATGATGTTAGTGATGTTGGTTCTATTAATGAAGTTCATTGAAAAATACTTCCCCTCAGACAGCCAACTTGACCCCCTTGGGTAACCATCAAGATTAAAGGTTATAGTTTTTAATTATTGGGTGAGGTACACAATTTGGGTATTTTAGGGAACAGGGAATAGGAAAAAAAATCTGTGTACCTCATAATTATGATAAAGACTATAGAATGATGAAATCAGTAAGTTTAATGAAGTTAATCCAGCCCTGGCAAATCTCCAGGGGAGTCTTACTGGTGTTGCTGTTAGTCTTGGTAATAATCGGAGCAGTACCAGGTTACTTGACAGGAAACTGGCCTTGGGCAAAACTGCCACCAGTGACTAACCTCCAACAGATAAAAGTTATCCGCAAGACGGGAATAGAACTATCTGACTGGCAAACTGTTGAGCAACAAACCATCAGGATTGGCGGCCATAAATGGTCTTTGCAGTTCATAGAGCAGGATCAGCAAAAACCAGTGTGGTTATTTTTGCTTCCCCAAAATGGTCCTAAATCCCAGCCACAGGTAGAATGGGAAGATATTAGCGGATTTATGAGACAACGATTGGGACAATGGAAGACGGATTCTTATAGTCAAATCAAGTTTGTGGTCAACGGATCTGATGTTGAGGGGAACACCCAGGCGGATCCGACGATCACAACCCAGCCCAAAAGCCACCCCAAAAGTGTTGTTAACGCCCGTTTCTTTCGTGCCTGGAATCAGCGGCAAACCTTTGCGATAGTACAATGGTATGCCTGGCCAGAGGGTGGTAATCCTGCTCCTAGCCGTTGGTTCTGGGCTGATCAATTGGCTCAGTTACACCGGAAACGGGTCCCTTGGGTTGCGGTGAATATCCAAATTCCCATAGAACCTTTGGGTGATCTTGAAAATTATAGGCCAATAGCCGAATCTCTCAGTAAAATGCTTCAGACTGCTTTGATGAGCGATCCTTTTGCGGAGCAAGCTAGTAGTATTAAAAGATATAAGGATCAAGGCTCAAAGATGAAGGCTCAAGGATGAGGCATCAAGGATCAAGGATGAAATCGGTTGATTGCTGGAACACTTAGGGTTGACTAAAACGTTTATCGACAACTAGAAGTTAAACGTAAGACTTGCCTCTTGAGACTTTCTACTTGCCTCTTCAGACTTGAGATTTCAGACTTGAGATGATACGTGACCATTGGAAAATGACAACTGACACCCACAGGTTTGGTAACCAAGTTCTGAATTTATCTTTGTTTGGGGGTACCGTCTTATTCTCGCTGGTTAGTTCTGGAGTTTGGGTCAGCCCTGGTTTGGCTAAGCTTGTCGGAAATTTACCGACATCGGTAGACAATATTGGGGATGGGATTAGCGATCGCGCTCAGCTGCCTACGTTTAGTTCCATGGAACGGGAAACAAGGGAAACTGTTGAATCAGGGGAAAGGGAAAGGACTGAACTGGAAACCTCTGAAACCACCCCTGAGACGACCCCTGAGACCACCCCTGAGACCACCCCTGAGACCATAGAGGTAACGGAAACGTTGCCACCTCCACCACCGTTGAGCAACCCTGAACCGGTCTCAGAGGAGAATCGATTAGAACAGTTGGAGGAAATGTTACCTCCTTTGGGCTACCCAGAGACTCTGTCAGAGGTGAGTCCATCTGATGAATTTAATCGCCACTACCTAGGGCGAGAAGATGTAATCGCAGTGAGTGTGACAAATTTTCCGAATCTGGCTTTTCAAAGTGCTATTGATTCTGACGGAAATATTGTGGTACCACTGTTCGGTAAGCTACGAGTGGTGGGACTTACTCTAGAGGCGGCTCAAGATGTAATTCAAAATGTCTTAAATGAATTTGTGATTGATCCTGAAGTAGTTGTGAGCCTACTGAGTACACCACAGGTTCAGATTACGGTGAGTGGTGAGGTGTTTCGACCAGGCTATTATCCCCTGGCACCAGGAACTCAACCGAATCAAGCTCTTACTGTTGCGGGTGGTACAACTACGATTGCTGATTTGCGGACTATTTTGATTCGTCGTAAGTCGGTGGTGAATAATTCCATCATTGAGCGAGAAATTGACTTGCTGACACCGCTGCAAAATGGAACAACTCCATCGGAATTGAACCTCCGGGATGGGGATGCTATTATTGTGCGAAAGTTGGAGGTGGGTAATACTACCGATTATGATAGGCAGCTGGTAGCTCGTTCTAATCTAGCTCAACAACAAATCAGCGTTCGAGTGTTGAGCTATCCTAATGGCACAATTGGTAACTTGACATTAGCTAATGGTAGTACGTTTATTGATGCCTTAACAGCAATTTCTCCTAACCCAGATGATGCTGATTTGGATAGCATTGCCTTAATTCGTTTTGATCCAGAACAGGGCAAAGCAGTTACTCAAAAACTAGACGGGGAAAAGCTACTAAAGGGTGATGTTTCCCAAAACGTACCACTTCAAGATCAAGATGTGATCGTGGTGGGTCGGAGTCTTGTTGCTAAGATTTCTGCCGCTCTGAGTCTGGTGACTCGACCCTTTAGTGATTTTCTGGGATTCCAGAACTTTTTTGAGGAAATACAAGACCTGTTTTGAGGAGGTAAGGGTATGACTGGAGCAGAAACCAAGTGAAAGCTCTCCCCTAGTGGGTTAGCTTTTCCATCGACAGCACAAAAATCTCCGGATACCTTAATGAATGGACAGAAAACTCCAGTAGCTGTCTCGGTTTGTAACTGCTGCTGAGAGTCCCTGTTGACTCAGCGGTAAAAATAGGAATAGGCTAGAGGATTTTTTCGATCACTGCTGCCTTAACAATAGCGGAAACTACTTATGACTCCCCCTTTTGTCACACGTTACCTGATTGCTCTCAATCAGCATAAGTTAATCGGCTTTGCCACGTTTTTCCTGATTACTGGCATATCGGGGATTGTTGCCATACAGCCAACGCCAGCTCCTATTTACCGAGCTGAAGGTCGCTTGGTATATACCACTCCTGTGAAGGTATTTTCCCAGACAGGGGTACAGATTTCAGAACAAGGTAAACAAAGGGCGACACCGGAAACGCTGCTGGCAGACAATGTGGTTAAGGAAGTAGCAGCTGGGATGCAAGTCAGCTCCAAAGACATTGTTAAAAATACAGTGGTGAAATTGCCAAAGCCAGAAGGAGCACAATTTATTTCGGTAATCTATAGGGATAAGAATAAGGAAATTTCTGCAACCATCGTCCAAATGCTGATGGAGAAAATGGTGGAACAGAGCCGTTTTATCAACACAGCACAACTAAGACGGATTATTGAAGTAATAGAAGAACGTTTGCCTAAGGCGGAGCAGGAACTAAGGGAAGCGGAACAAAAACTGGAACAGTATGACCGTGTACAAGGACCAGCTTTATTTGCTGCTCAAGATGGGACGTTAGTGGGTGGGATAACTGGTAGCCAACAGCAACAACGTAGTCTGGAGATACAGCTAGAGGGGGTTGAGGCTCAATATTCTAGCCTAATCGAACGGCTAGGTTTGACCCCTGACCAAGCCTACACGTCTTCTGCCCTTAGTGCTGACCCGATTATCGCTAGTCTGCGAGCTCAGATTCTGGATACTGAGACACAGATGGAACTTCTCAAGGGCCAGTTGCGTCCGCAACATCCAACCATGATTGAGTTGCGCAAACAGCAGCAGACTTACGAGACTTTACTTCAGGAACGTGCTGGTGAAGTTCTCGGTGGTAATGGGTTTACCTCTCCATTGCCCAGTCAAATCCGCCAAGACAGTACCCTCGACCCGGCACGGCAGGCACTGGCTAATCAGTTGGTAGCTCTGCAAACCCAGCGGGAAGCACTTCAACGGCAGTTGGCAGCTACCGAAAGAACGGAACAGGAACTAAGACAGCAATATCAGCAGCTGCCCAATAAGCAGCTGGAGCGAGGGCGACTGGCTCAGCAAGTTGCTTTTAAGCAGGAATTTTACAATCGGTTGCAGGCGGCATTAGCAGATAGCAAAATAGCTGAGGCAGAGACTGAGAGTAGTCTTGCGATCGCTGGGATTGCAGAACCGAGAGCACTTCAGGCCCAGACAGCAAGTAATCCGATCGTTACTTTGGCAATAGGTGGTGTAATCGGTATTGTTGTAGGTGCTGGTGTGATTCTGCTGCTATCAACTCTGGATAATACTTTATACACGCCAGAGGATGTTAAGCCCATACTTCGGGACAATGGTGTGCCATTACTGGGGGATTTACCGACAATCGGTCTCAAGTCCTACCGGGGTGAAGCTGCTATCATAACCCAACCAGAGGCTTTGGAGTTGGAGTTCTACGAACGGTTCCGCACTAATCTTCGTCTGCGGGAGGAACCTGCGGTAAAAGTGGTGTTGGTAACTAGTACAGCAGGGAATGAGGGAAAGACGATCGTGGCTTACAATTTAGCGATCGCATCTGCCCAGGCCGGTATGCGTACTCTGTTGGTAGAAGGGGATTTGCGATCGCATTCTGTAGCTCAATCTCAAGACGTGATTCACCTGATGGACGCGCCACTGGAACCTTTGCGCTTCTATGGCTCTAAGAGTGAATGTATTCATTTAGCCCAAGATTTTGAAAATCTCTACATTCTTCCTAGTCTCGGTCCCCTGCGCAAAGCTGCGGGGATCCTAGAATCGAGTGAAATGAAGCATTTGCTGGAAGATGCTCGTGGTCGCTTTGATTTTGTTGTAGTTGATTCGCCTAGTCTGTCTCGTTGTAATGATGCCCTATTACTACAACCATTTACTGATGGGATTGTGTTGGTGACTCGACCAGGCTATACCCAGGGAAGTATTTTATCTCAGGTGATCGAAGAGTTAGATGAAAACGAGGTACTGTTGGGAGCAGTTATCAACGATATCAAGCAGCTACAACCCCCTGTTCCTGTGGATACTGGCAGGGGGTATCCAACGGTAGATGCTCCTGTGGCTCAAACTCCAGCACAGAACCATAAAGTTACTAGTGGAGTAGGGAGTCGGGAGTAGGGAGTCGGGAGTCGGGAGTCGGGAGTCGGGAAAGAGAGGGAGGTGTGGGAGGTGTGGGGAGATGGGGAGATGGGGAGATGGGGAGATGGGGAGTA
>NZ_JAAHIG010000237.1:0-14456 GCF_010692305.1 Moorena sp. SIO4G3
TGTGCTGGTACCACTACCTGATCGCAATTTACGCTTTTAGTTGCTACCAATACATCCTGGTTAAAGGGAATGGGTAATGGGTGATTTAGTTAAAAATTACCATTGCCTTCTTAAAAATAACCATCTCCTAAAACTAGGATTATCTTGGATTTAGTTATCACAGGTTAGTTGTAATTCGTAGTTTTTAATGACTTTTTTATTAAGCTCTAAAAATGTTTTTGATTATCTAGTAGAAGAAGGTATTTGTGAAGCCAATCAGCAATCTCTACTTCAGATTGAACCAAAATCTGGTAAAAACTTTAATTTGCTCGTGAGTTTGACGGAGGATCGCTATTTTCTGATTAAGCAAGAGCGTCACGATCATGAAGGAAAAACTAATGGGGATTTTTGGTACGAATGGCTTTTTTATGAGTTTTTACAAGAGTTTCCGGAGCTAAGCTCTATTCGCCCACTAATTTCCGAGGCGATTCATTTTGATTTAAGTCGCTCAATTCTGGTTTTCAACTATCTTAATGACTATTGTGATTTAGCGTATTTTTATAGTAAAGAGCAGGTTTTTCCCACTGATATCCCTAGGCAGATCGGAGCTACTATAGCCACAATCCATCGCAGGACTCTAGACTGTCAGGAATATAAAGATTTCTTGAACTCTAATTCTAAACAGCTACCGATTGACGAAGAGGTTGACTTTCTTGAAAGGTTAGAACGCATTGAACCAGAAGTTTTTGGGATGTATTCTGAAGATTCTCTTGAATTTTTTAGACTTTATCAGCGCTACGAGAGTTTAGGGCAAGCCCTTGCAGAACTTAACCAAGTTTGGGAGCCTTGCTGTCTGATCCACAATGACCTAAAACTGAAAAACATATTACTGCACCTTGAGTGGGAGCAATGCCTCTCTACAAAAAAGCTAGAAGCAAGCATGGTTAGAGTAATTGATTGGGAGAAATTCACTTGGGGTGATCCAACCTTAGATTTAGGAACCATTATCGCCAGCTATCTACAAATTTGGCTGAGTAGCTTGGTGATCAGTACAGCAATCGATGTTGAAACTGCTTTGCGTCTAGCGACAACTCCCCTTGAGGTAATTCAACCTAGCCTTGTTGCTCTAACTCAAGCTTATTTGGCTCACTTTCCAGAAATTATTGAGCGACGTCAGAATTTTTTGAGACGAGCTATGCAATTTGCTGGGTTTGTGTTGATTCGCAAAATTCATATAAAGATCAATAACCTCAAACCCTTTGACAACAGAGGTATCTGTATGCTTCAGGTTGCTAAGACGTTGTTATGCCATCCAGAGCAATCAATCCCGATTGTTTTTGGCATCACAGAATCTGAACTCACTTTTCCTAGCCGTATTCCTGCCTAATATCAAGTCCGGTTGAATACCCATAATCAAAGTGTGGGGAGATGGGGAGATGGGGAGATGGGGAGATGGGGAGATTTTTATTAAGCGATGCAGCGCGGTCTTGGGGGTTTCCCCCATGAGCGACTGCATCAAGACAGGGTAATTATCCGGACATCATATAAGTCTTAAGGTTTTGATTATGCAATTACTGGATACTTTACGAACTCAACGACTGGATTCTTCTATACCTGGAGTGCTGGATGTTTTTTCTGATATTCTTAGCAACGTTCAGATTCAATCTAATTTCTATATCACTCATCCAGAGTACAAACCCCTGGAACTTCCTGATGAAGTGGTAGCTCGTTTTCAGCAACTACCCTTAAAGATCCAGAATAGGTATCTGAGCCTGCAACTGCGAACGTTTCTCTACCGTATCTACTACAACGGGTCTTATCAAACTACTCTTCCAGCGGATCACAATTCAAATGGTTGGGCAGTTGACGAGGATTTGGAGAACAATACCGTAAGGGGGCTCAATCTAGAGTTTTGCCAGCGATTGTGTGAAAGTAATCACTCTCAAGGCTACTTTGACCCAGGGTGGTTAGTGCTAAGCCAGGAAAGTGATGGTAGTCTGGCTGTGGAAAAGAAGGGTCTAATTCTGCACATTAGGCCAGATTTCCATTTACAACCGATTGATACGGCTGCTACTATAGGGAGCTTAGTGGCAATCCGGATGCCCCCCAATTTAGTTCAAAACGGATTCTATGTAGCGGTTGGGAATGCTGGTCGAGTTAATCCTTGTCATTCAGATGGTGACCACCAGACAGTAAATGTTTATTTTAATCTAAGTCCTGAAGGTGCAGTTGCTGTTATGAAAGCTATCACTGAGGGATTGAACCGAGTCAAAATTCCGTTCACGTTTAAGGTGCTATACAATCCTTCTGACTACGGGCGTTATGACTCAGGGGTTTTGTGCTTTGAAAAGGGTAGTTATAAAACAGTTAAATCCATCCTTAAGACTGTTTATGCTCAACACAAATCCCATTTTATGCAAGGAGTACCTCTGTTTACCAAGCAGCTGTTACCAGGACTGGCTCTATCTGAAGAACCGGATTATAAATTTACCCCTAAAGAAGATTTTGGCATGAATCGCTGCCAAATTGTTGCTAATGCGTTACTAGAAGCTTGGCTACAAGGTCACGACTCCCCAGAAGGTCGGATGAATTTTATCCTCCACAACTTTTCTTTGCTTGGAATTGATCTGAAGCGTCCCTACTTGAATGCTAACTCTAAAGATATTTATTAAAGATGCTTTTTAAGCTATCAGCTTATGCGCTACGCGCACGCTACGCGAACAGCTATAGCAAAGGGAACAGGGAGCAGGGAGCAGGGAGTAGGGAACAGGGAACAAACATTCTCTCATTTGATTTAGGATTGCTATATAGCGCTACGCGCAAGGCAAGAGGCAATAGGCAAGAGGCAATAGCTTACTACAAAAGCTTTTGAGCTTTTAGCAATGTCCTAACTTGAATTTGTAGTGCTATATCAGCTAATGCGCTACTAATGGTGCTACTTGAGGTGCTTTTGAATAAGCGATGCAGAGGTGCGACCCGTGGCGAATTTAATTACGGCTCAAACGCACCATTACGGTCTTGGGGGAAACCCCCAAGACCGCGCTGCATCAAGACAAGAGGTAAGCATTCGTTAGGTCACAGGCTAGAAGCCTGTGCCACATAGAAGCCTGAGCCTGTGCCACATAGAAGCCTGTTTTATATATGGGTTGTAAACCATTTCTGGCAGGAATTGGCAAAAGGTAAGAGGGAAAAAGCAAGAGGGAAAAGAAATCCAGAGTTTTATTGGAAAATAATAAACGACTTCCTAGATTTACATCTCATTTGTCAACCCTATATTCACACAATTACAACTGATATACCACTAATTAGAGAAATAAAAAGTTTATAAACATTGCGGATAGGAATAAGCTTAGTGGGGAAGTACTCAGTATAATCAGAACAGGGTAAAATAGATCAGCAACTCCAGCTTTTCCCCACTTATTGATGGTACGGGTGAAGAGTTGAACTCGTTCAATTTTTTGCTGCTACTCGTAACTCTCTTACAAAACTATCTAATGACAAGATAGATCTTAGGGAAAATCTTAGAAATAGAAATATCCTATATTATCTGTAGTACACCCTAAACGAACGGGATATATCTAATCAAACAAACCTAATGTGCATCTACCTTAAGTAGAAATTTTGGATAAAAGCAGAAATGGCATGAAGAATTTGGTCATTAGGTCAAAGTTTATTAGCTGGCAGTTTCTTGAGCTTAGTGTGAATAGCTCCAATAGTGGCTCAATCCCCAGGGGGGCAAGCGGGCAAGGTAAACGCATCTAATTTTTTGATTCCTACATATAGTGTTTATTGAATTGAATGAACACTATCTCTATAAAATCCATTGTCAATAAGCAAAATAGCGATGCAGCGCGGTCTTGGGGAGGCAGCGCGGTCTTGGGGAGGCAGCGCGGTCTTGGGGGTTTCCCCCATGAGCGACTGCCGTGGTCTCCCCCATGAGCGACTGCCGTGGTTTCCACGGGGCTTACAAGGTGCGGACGCAGGTTCCGCACACAGACCCAAAACCATGAGCGACTGCATCAAGACAAGACCGGGTTTATTGAGAACTAACCCCAGTTTATTGACAATATGTGCTTACCCTGAGCAAGCGGGGGGTTGACGGTTGGCACTTTCAGCCTACCTGCTTCGCTCCTCCTTATCCAAAACTGACGTTAATAAATGATGATTTTGTCTACTTAAACCATATTATATTGACTATTATCAATAGGAAATTACTTGTTACTTTTTTGCAAAATATATAGAGAGATGATACCTGATGAAACATAAGTTCTTTTTTAATCAAGGATTTGTTGCTAGTAGTTTTATTGGACTGTTTTTTTCAGTTTCCGTACAAGCTCAACAATGCGAATGCCCCGTACAATATCAAAAATGTATTAAACCTGGGTCAGCAACAAATAATCTCAACCAGGCAAGGATATGTGATTATTTCGGTGGAGTAAGTGCCTATCAAGGTAAAAAAAAGCTTGACAATATTCTCAGAAAAGTTTTACAGCCTCCGGCTCGATTGAATGTGGATCCGATTGTGGATAAGAAGTCAGAACCACCAAAGGCAAACCTTCTATTTAATGAGGGAACTTTTGTGCGATTTTTACCTGGGGCTAAATTTGAGTTTGAAAAGGGACTTACTCGTCTTAAACTTAAAGAAAGACCAGACATAGAAGATATTGGTTTGGAGCGCTTGAATCTTGCTTTAACTCCTACACAAATAGATTTTATATCTCAAAAACATCATCTCAAAAAAGTTAATTCCATTGCAGTCAAACGTTTAGCTCAAGAGCAATCTGATTTAATTACAGAAGCGACAATCTTTAAGCTAAATCAAGGAACTCTTCTAACGATGAATCCACCAAATAGCGTTCTGACTGAAATTAGAACGCCAGGAAACTCTTTGGTGGAGTTGGGAGCAAAGCTTTCAGAACCATCTCAAGACCAAAATCTGTTTTTAGCACCAACGCGGAGTAGTGCTGTAATTGTGCGACACGACTCTGCCAACAACACAACACAAGTTTTCTCCCTTACTAATAGTGGGATTAGGGTATCTGGTCAGGATGGAGATACGGTAGTTCTTCAAGGTGGTGAAACTGTGTCAGTAACTAATGGAATTGTTGGAGAGGTACAATCATTCGACCTTTTGAGATTCTACCAGACTACTACACTAGCCTATGGTTTGGGACCGGGACAGAACGAGGCTATAGCAGTAGAACCGGTTGAAGTTCAGAAGACAATTAGGGCAGTCCGAGTTGAAACACTGGCAGCACTAGAGGATCAAAGGACGGAACTAGATGGAGGTTCTCCTATAGAACCAGATCCGATAGACCCTACAGTAGACGAACTTGAGGAGACAGGGTAAACCCATCTAATTTGTTTATTCGTATATATAGTGTTTAAAAAATTAAATAAACACTATATGTGGAAAAGTCATTGTCAACAAGCGCAATAAGGTCTGGTTTATTGAGAATTACCCCAGGTTTATTGACAAGATACGTTTACCCTGCCTTCAGGAGACGACCTTTTTGATTTGGGTAATTCATAGTTAACAACCTCTTCAATAGTTCAACTTTCTATAATTCCAGATTAAAAACATCTTCACTTTTACAGTAAATCAGTCAAAACCAGATCAAATCACTTTTTTTTAGAAACAGTTTTTAGCATGGTGATGAACTATAAATCATGTATTGAATTTAAAATTATGCGAGGACTTTACTTTGTATTTTGTTCTCTAGGTTTTTGGGTTATTTATAACTTAACCCAGAGTGCAAAAGCAAATTCCAAAGCAGAGTTACTAGAACAACCTACGCTGGAAAATATTGAAGATATAGGAATTTATGTAGAAAATATACCAGAATCAGTTTCGGTGATTATACCTCTGAAAGAAATTAGCAGCTCTCTTTATCCAACCTGGAGTTCTGGGAATCAAGACTCTACTGCTATAAAACCTGCTCTACAAAGTTCAGAGACTCTTTTTGTCCAAAATTCCCCAGCCACTACTAATCAATCTCTCGAATCCGACGACGAGGAAACAGAGCAGTTAGATAATGTCTATGACGGACTCGGTGACATTCAGGTTATCCTTCGTCCACGTCCGTCCCGTCAACCAGATATCCAGTTGATTTTGGAATCTTCAGTTTCTACTAATACTGAATTTGACCAATTTGACACAGCGTTATTATTTGTCAACAGTGTTCGACTTCTAGCAACACCGAAGCTAAGTCCAAAAACCCGTCTAATTGCTTCTGCCAAGGCTGGAAGAGTATTGCTAGTGCCATCTTACTTAGATGATTACAATTTCCTCAATCTTAACGTAGCAGTACGACAGCAAGTAGCACAAGGTACTTATGTTCAGCTAGGATATGTACACCAGCAATTAGATGGTTCACTATTAGATGTAGTTGAAAATTCAGCTCAACTCCTTGTAGATCGAGACGACCAATTAGCAACTAATTTGCGCTTGAATTCGTTCTACGAACTGAGATTAGGGTCACGAGGAGATAATAATCTCTTTCAAAACACTTTGGGAGCACGCCTACGTCATGATGTTACACCTAAGCTGGAAACAGCTTTGGACTCTCGGATTATTGTAATTAACCATAATTTTTCCGGCAGGTCCGAAGTCAATGTACGACCTCAAGTTAGTGCGCTGGCAATCTACCGACCCAATAAAAATATTGCTGTGACGGCTTCAGTAGGCTACTTAATTAATATTGATGATAATTCTGTTGAAAATAATTTAGTGACAGGGTTGAAGGTTCGGTTAAATCTGTTCTAGAGATTATCGCAAATTTGACGATCGCTCTTTTTGACCTTAGGATTTGTTTTTAGATAGTCCTGTAGGCGATCGCATCCTTCCTGCAAAAGATGCTCTGGATCTAAGTTCCATAGAATCACCGTTTGATTCTTGTCGCTGCTTAGCAAAGCCTTGCTGTCTGGACTGAATTGAACACTTTTGAAAAAACTTTGATGGCTTGGCAAGGTTTTGATTAGAAAACCATCTTTCACACTCCAGAGTTTAAGTGTCTTGTCGGTGCTACTAGAAGCTAGGGTTTTGCCATCCCTGCTGAAGTTTACATCGGTCACTCCACCTCTGTGTCCATTGAATGTTTGAATTTCTACTCCCTTGTTCACATCCCAGAGTTTGATGGTGTGATCCAAACTAGCAGAGGCAAGCATTTTGCTATCAGGACTAAAACTGACAGCGGCAATTTCCTGCTGGTGTTTTTTAAAAGTTTTCAGTGGCTTACTATCTCGACTCTTCAAAATATCCTTTAAACGCCAAATATCGATCGTTGAGTCGTTACTCCCAGAGGCTAACAGCTTGCCATTGGGACTGAAACTGACAGTCGTGAAACCGAAACTATCTTTCCCCTTTCTTGTCAGGGTGTTAAGTAATTTTCCATTCTCAACATTCCAGAGCTTAATCGTTTGGTCACCACTGGCCGATGCTAAGAATTTACCATTGGGACTGAAACTGACACTCGTGACGTAATCATTATGCCCATTAAGGGTTTCGAGTAACTTATGTTTAGCTACATCCCAAAGTTTAATTGTGTTGTCGTCGCTTGCTGAGGCTAATATCTGACCATTCGGGCTAAAGCTGATGCTTTTAATACACTCCCTATGAGGTTCGGAATCTAGGATTCCCGCTCTAGAGGTAATTTCCTTAGAATCCGAAAGGTAGATCTTTCCATCACAGGCAGGGATAGCAATAATTTTGCCATTGGGACTGAAACGGGCACCATCAATACCCCTATTGTATCTAATAATGTGGTGATTAGCTTCAATACTCCAAAACTTGATCGTATTGTCAAGGCTACCCGATGCTATGAGTTTACCATCAGGACTAAACTTTACACTGCTAACATCATTGCTGTGGCCATCTAGGACTGCCACTGGTTTATGCTCGATATCCGACACCCCACCCTCTATATCCCACAAAAGTACCTTTTTATCACTCCCAGATGCAAGCATTTTACCGTCAGGACTAAAACTGACAGTCTTCACTAGGTGGTTATGCTTAAGTGAGGTGAGGAACTTACGTTGAGTCACATTCCAAAGTCTCACTGTTTTATCGAGACTGGTTGAGGCAAGCATTTGACCGTCAGGACTAAAGCTGACACTTGTGACATAATCTTCATGGCCTTCGAGAGATTTCAGTAATGAGCATTCTTTCACGTTCCAGAGTTTGATGGTTTTATCATTACTGCTAGTAGCCAATATCTTACCATCTGGACTGAAACTAACATAATTGACCCAATCATCATGGGCTTGTTTGCACAAGTCTGAAACTTTTAACTCTGAACAGCAAACAGGAGAAGAAGATAACTGTTCTTCGTTTTCTGTCCCCCGTTGCTTACCTCTTGTAAAATGCCAGAGCTTGACTGTGCCATCACGGCTAGCTGAGGCAAACATCTGACCATTGGGACTGAAACTAACATGATTGACCTGACTATCATGAGCCTCAACAGTTTCGAGCAATTTTCCATCCGAATTCCAGAGTTTTACAGTCTTATCAGCACTGGCAGAAGCGAGAAATTTACCGTCTGGACTAAATGTAATCCCTCTAACCCATCTCTTGTGTCCTGGGAGAGTTTTAAGCTTACTCCCATCTTGGTTCCAAAGCACAATTGTATGGTCATCACTAGCTGAAGCCAAAATTTTGCCGTCTGGAGAAAAACTAATACTATTGACACTATCCAGATGTCCTTCCAATCGGTTAAGTTCTTGGGTTTGATAAACAGCTTGTTGTAAAGTTGCTACAGCCTGAACGTGGATACGATTCGGCATCCACCATTTCAATTGTTTGACTGCCTTTACACCTGTCATCAGTGCCTCAAGCTGGTCATTTCGAGAAAGTTGAGATTCGGACAAAAGAGCCAGAGTAGTAACCTGGCGCTGAGAAGCTACTTTTAGCGCTATCATAAGCCCCAGAGTTACTGTAACGATTCCCCCTATGCCATAGATTAAAGTTCTGTTTCTACTCTGAACTGCCTTGCGTACCTTCTTTTCTTCCTCTAGCCTTTCTTGAATCAGTTTTAACTCTCGTTGTCTCCTTGCTTCTTCCCGCTCTTTAGCTTCCTGAATAGCCCGATCACTCACTTCTACCAGTTCAAGTAGCATCTCATCATAGCCCAACTCCTCAGCATCAGGACTACTCAACCAGCGCCCCGCCTCAGCTAATTCAGTCTCATCCAATAAACCTCCTTTGCCTTTCCCCAGCTTTACCCAATCTTGAACTTGGCGCATTAGTCGTCTACGAGTCTGTTCCGCTTCTCGCCGTTCTTGAAGCCGCCATTGCAAGGCTGGCCAACCCTTGATCAGAGCCTCGTGGGCAATATCAACGTTAATACTAGAACCGTCTTTTCCGGCACTGAGGGTTAACAAGCGATTTTCAGCTAAGTAATTTAGTGTTTTGTCAAACAGTTCTGGATTGTCATCAAGGGCTTTCAACTCCTCAACTGACTGCTGGCGGCGAGTATGGACACGTCCTTCACCAAACTGAATCAAGCGTAGGAAGATACGCCAAGCTATCTGCTGTTGTTTTTCGGGCAGTTTGAAAACAGTAGAATCAGCATGATTAGCGATTACAGCCTGCAATCCCTTACGGTTGCTACCATCTATATTTTCATAGGCTGTGCTGGTAAGTACTAGGGTGTTATAGGCTCTCAGGGGCAGATATCGTCGTTCGATGTTCTCCCATAACCACACCATTGCTTCTTGCACTAGGGGCAAAACTCCTGGTTCTTCAGCAGCATCTGCCATCAAACGCTCTACTAGCACTGGCTCTATAGAAACCTTGACTTTTTTGGTTGGTTTGGTAATAGCTTCACGCAATCCCTCAGCATTGAGAGGAACAATCTCCAGCCGAGATCTTTGAATCTGGTCCCATAGCATAGACCCCATTAGTTCAGGATAAAAGTCTGCTCTGACGGTCAAAATTACATAGCAGTCAGGAATTTCCAGTAGACCCAGTAAATCCTCTTGAAACGGTTTTGCTTCTTGCTCAGCTTGCGTAAATACTTCCTCAAACTGGTCTACCACTAACAGTAATCGTCGAGCATTGTCTTCAGTCGCTAAAGCTGTAGTAACTGCTAAGGTGGGATTAGCTAGGTCACTTTCTAATGCTTTTTTTAAAGCCGTCAAAGGTTTTTCACCAGGACGGATTGTGCGAATTAACCACTTTCCATCCTCAAAAAGTCCACTTCCCTTTAAATTCTTTAAATAGGGAATTAGACCTGCAAACACTAAGGAAGATTTTCCACTACCTGACGGACCAATTACACTCACAAAATTATGATGACGCAAGTGCTGTAGGAGTTGCTTGATTTCCTGATCACGCCCAAAAAAGCGATCGCTGTTTTCCTCACTAAAGGGTGTCATGCCAGGATAAGGGCATTCCGGTTTAGATGGAGCGTCAGGCACTGAACATTGTAGATGCTGACACAAGCGTTCAATTGCCTTTTCCCATTCATCCTCATCGGTTGCATCCAGGCTTGTGAGCATTCTGAGGCTAGGTGGCAAGTCAATATTTTTATCCCTGATGAGAGGGATAACTGGCCAATTCCCTTTGTCTAAGCCATAGGACTGAGCTAGCCAATCAATGAATCGGTTAGTATCATTGGCTAGATAGGCATGAGAGAGTACCAGTAACGTGCTATGGCTTTGCTCAATAGCATCCTGAAATTCTGCTATCCGAGGCGCACCCAATGCAAACGCTGCTTCTGAGTGGTAGCGTACATTAGTCTGGTTCAAGGCATCTAGTAAATAGCCTTCTACCCAAGCCCGATCAGCATCTACATAGGAGATAAAGAGGTCGTATTTTTTAGCCTGCATCCTAATCCTTACCTATAGGAAATTCTGGTTTGATGCAGATACAACCCTGAAGTATTAAACCTATAATAAACACTGAAATCTCTAGAGAGATATCTAGATTAAATGACAACTATATTGTAGTGGCTATTTCAGGCTTTGACAGTATCCTTGAGGGTACTTTTTAGGTTTTTCCATCAACCATTTCTCCCCGATGGGGGCTGCCACAGTTGGTAAACCAAGCGTTCTATATTAGTCTCAAACTCATCCTCATCAGTCATGTCCAAGCAGGGGAGCCGGAGCATGCGCAGTCCCAATCGTGGCGTGCATTCCTCACGCACAATCGGTATTAAACGATACTGACTTTCTTCTAGTCCCAAATTTTGACTCACCAAGTTTTCAAACTGAGCATAACTACTCTGTAAGTAAGCTGGGGAAAGTACCAAAACAGTATAGCGACTTCGCTCAATAGCACGTTCCATGCTGGTAATTATAGGTACGCCCAATCGAAAGCGAATATCAAGATAAACCTTTAGCCCCTGTGACTCCAAGTAAGGCAGCAACGCCTGACGAACCCAATGCTTATCCTCTCCCCTGGCTTGATAGCTGATAAAGACATCGTACTCGTAATCATCACTAGGCAAAGTTAGAGGCATTGGCGTTTCCGCCTTTCCTCCCAGGTAACGGGCGATGGGGAAGTTGTCCTCAATCTCAGCTTTGAGAATAGGATGCTGATTGGCCTGATCACTGGTAACTCTCGGCTGTAAGTAATTAAAAAGGTCAAGGATACGGATAACTCCCCCTGAACCGATCGCACCCCCTTTCAACCCAGCCAGCAAGTGTTGGGTAAACAGACTATTTTCAGCATCCCGTAAAACATAAGATTTTTCACTGCTGCGAGAAGAAGCGAGGATAACCCGACCTCGTCCCTGGGTAAGGGAGTCATAATACTTTTCTGGTAAGCCCTCTTTAAGGGTAGACCCATCCACATCTTTGGGTTGACCAATGCCGCCAGCATGACAGCAGTCAAACACAACGACTAATTTACGAGCTGGAATCGCCCGTAGAGCCTCGGTAAACTGATCGCCAGAAATGGCAGTTTGAGCTAATAATGATCCGCCGGATGTCAGGTTTGTGTCTACTGGTAACAGGTACTCTCCTTGGTAAGCACCCTTTTCAATCTGTCCGCCATGACTGGAAATATAAATCAAAACAGTAGAGTCTTTGTTACTCTGTTGGGCTAGATTTGCTAATGCCTCAGTGAGTGCTGCCTTAGTTGCTTTAGTATCTAGCAGTAATTGCACCCTCTCAGGTGAATAGCTACAGTATTCCGGGTCAATCAGCAGGTTGTAAATGTCCTGAGCATCTTGGAGGATAGTGTTTGGGAGTTGGTTGATGTTTTGATAGTTGGCGATGCCAACAACTAATGCATGAGCGTTATCCATTGCAGGTACGATGGGACAATTTTGATAGGAACAGGTGATGAGTTGGAAGTGTTGAACGTTTCAAAGTTTTAAAGGTTTAACGCTTATGTTCCAAACCCTTTGTTAATTCCCTGGTAATTTCCCGTGAATCCGGAATGGCGTTGCTGAATTTCGTAGGTAAGCATATGGGCTAGGCGCACGCTACGCGAACAGCGGTCAGCGGTCAGCGGTCAGCTTAAAATAAACCTCGTTCGTGTAGTGTGCGCACCTCAAGTAGCGTGCGCGTAGCGCATTAGTTGATAGCTTACTTTAGTAGCCCTATCGCTAGTAGTTAAGGTTATGGAAAAATGTGTTGCTAGCCCAACAAGCTTTTACAACATTGCTGTTCTTAGTGAAATCCTTAAGCTTTGCTAATTCTAGCTTTGGAGGATTTGAGCTCTGGAAGGGTAGGCTAAGTAGGATAATGCGATCGCGCTGCTTGTCAATCCAAAAAAGCCAAGTAAATTAGCGCAGTTGCGATCGCAAAACCAGAATGCTGATAACAAACAAAACTTGTCCAATCTCCACGCCTAGGTTGAATCAGAGTAACGCCAGGGAAATTTCTGCGTGAGGCTAGTCGTACACAAGTAGTAATTTTAGCTTCCGTTACCTTTACCAGACCGTAGCCAAACCACTATAGCACTAGGCATTAAGGTTAGGACATTGATACAAGCTGAAACGCTATTTTAGTTAACTTTTGCCTCTTGCCTCTTGCCTCTTGCCTTGCCCGTAGCGCTATACATCTTTACCAATACCAACGCTAGATCATCTGCTCGATCACAAGAAAATCCTGTTCTATCTGAGCACACAGAGACTTATTGTAGGGGTCAGTCTTAAGGGCTTTTCTAAGATAATTTCTAGCTTTATCGAGCTTGTGCTGTTTAACCAAGTGTCTTGCCCAAGTTTGATAAGCGATCGCTTGCCACTGACGCACTTCTGGGTCTTGGGGCATTCTTTGAGCCAAGGCTTCGACTAATGCGATCGCTCTCATCAACCGTCGCTCCCGAAGCAATTGCTGGAGTTGATGATAGGAATCCCACTTCAGCTGTTGTTCAACTGCTGAGAGGGGTTGATTGGACTCAACCGATGGTGGCTTAGGCGTTACCCAACTTGAGGTTGGCGGAGGTGAGTCCCCAGGCTGATTAGTGTGATTACCAAAGCTAGTGGCAGAGGTTAAGACTGGTTCACGGTCAGACTCTTTGATAGCACTGAGGAGAAGCTTATAAGCCTCCGTAAACCGAATAAACTTTTCTTGGGCAAGCTTGTCTCCAGGGTTAATATCAGGATGATACCGACGTGCCAGACGCCGATAAGACTCCTTTACTTCAACCTGCTTTGCTCCTGGATCTACACCCAATAAGCGATAGCAATCAGCCAGATTCATCAATGGGATAAGTAATCAATAAGCGTTTAGACAGACTTATTTTTTTCCTATATATAGAGTACCCTATTCAATAATGTAACTACTTTTCCCTTTATATTACTTGATCAGCGGATCATCGGCATTGCTTAATCAAGGAATGAATATAAGGTGGTGCGTTACGGGACGGGCTATCCCAACACTGGATACGAGGCGCTCAGAGCGAGCCCGTCCCTAACGCACCCTACGCAAATTTATCAGAGTCGGAGAGTTTGAGAGGGAAAAGAATACCCCGTTCTCTTAGGTCTTGAAGTTACCGTAAGGTAGTGGTCGCCTTAATCAATGGAGGCGCGCTTGACCTTTGAAGAATTAAATTACGGGGTCGCGCCTCAAGTTTTAACCTTTTTCTGCATAGCCTGCCAACCATAAAGGCTCCACTATCCTAAGGTTTCGTCTCCGGGATGAATATTCCGTTTCAAATAGTGTTAATTTAAAAAGTAAGGGTCTCAAAAAAAACTGGGTATTGACCCCACTCAGCTACCTCCGGTGCGGGGGAAAGTCACGCCCTAGGAGAGAACAGCAACGAGCGTTGTTGTGCCTGGGAATCCCCATCCCTCTTCAGGGTGGGGAAGTTCAAACTACTTGATCACCAGATCATCAAACAGCCCTTACCCACCAAGACGGTTAGAACCCACTTTTTGGTAATAAATCAAAGTGTAATTACCGGATACATTTAACCCGGCAATTCCTGGCAAAACCCGGAAGCCGTGTACAGCACGTCGGTTATCGACGAGGAGGTATCCCTCAAAGCTTTTAGGTAAATCCCAAAAGCGCCATTATGATCACGGTCA
>NZ_JAAHIG010000238.1:0-14219 GCF_010692305.1 Moorena sp. SIO4G3
CCAATCCCGTGGTAATGAGAAACCACATTTTGGGCATTGGAATTTTCTATTACCGCCTAATTTTTCGTGAATATGACCGCACTCCGGACAAGTCTTGCTCGTGTAAGATTCATTAACTAATACCACCCTTACATCATGCCGATCTGCCATTTGTATCAAATGTTGGCGGAATTTGTAATGACTCCAGGTAAGCAGATTGCGAGCTGTCTTCTTGTTCAACTTCCTAGCTGACTTGACGACCATCTCAGATGTATCAAACGTCGGCAAAAAGATGAGCTTGTAGTTACTAATAAGGAAATACGCTGACTTGTTGTGACAGTCCTTAATTAGGTTTTGAATCTTTTGGCGTAAACGATGGGCGGCTTTTCTCATGGCTCGTCTCTGGCGTTTTGCAGAGCTTAAGTCAATACGACTCATCAACCGATCTAACTGCTGACAAAGTCTTTGGATTCTACCAATATCGCTCTTACCTATTTCTATATAATTACTGCCGTCAAATCCAGTTAAAAACGTTCTGATACCGGGATCTAAAGCTATAACTCGATCTTGAAAAGTGGGAGTAGGTTCAATGTATTCAGGGAAAATCCCGTACCATTTGCCTTTGATCCAAACCAACTGGGTACCGTAGATACACTCGTCAGGAAAACCTTGAGGTGAACGGAAAGACAAGCCTTTGACTTTTGTTGGATACCAGGAACCTTTCTTGAAGTTACCAGCCTTGAACTTGATCACTTGCCTTGTTTCTCGACAAGACTTAAACTTAGCAAAACCCTTGTTAGCTTTTGCCTGCTTAAACCCATCAATTGCATCAGCTACTGCCTCTTGTAGTTGATGACCTGGGAGTTTTTTTACCCACTCTGGTCTATCCGATGCCCTTGCTAATTTTTGTAAATCGTAGGCACTACCTTGATAGCCATTTTTGATGGTAGCTATTGACCAGTTATAAACCCAGCGATAAGCATTAAGCCACGTTTTCCATACTTTATGAAGCTCTTTAGATGGAAACACCCTGAGTTTCTTGACACTGTTGGGTGTCAACTTCACCGTCTGGTTCCGAGGTTTTTTCTTGTACCGCTTGGCTGACTTGTTTTTGGTATTTTCTAAGTCCGTAAAGCCTAGCAGAGAAACAGTGGAGGATGGACAGAATATCCTCGACCAGTTCCTGTTGTGGGGATAACTTGCGTTCATTGAGAACCACGAGTTTGACCCCACCTTTTTGACATAGCCACTCAAGCAATGGAAAGCCGAATCTAACTGCTCTGTCTGGATAGGCGACGACAAGTGCACAGATATCAGCGCAGTATATTCGTTCCAATATTTTGAGGAACTTGCGCCGTTTAAAATTGAGTCCCGATCCAACTTCTGTAACAATTTCTGCGTTTGGGTATTTTGCCCGTAAAAATTGAGCTTGGCGATCGAGGTCATCCCCCTGGGAATAGGTAGAGACTCTTGCATAGCAGACAATGGGCTTAATCTGCGGAGTTTCTCCTTCGACACAGAACCGCCTTTGATTCCCTTTTGTCCTGATACTGTCGAGTCTACCCTCTTTGTCCCACCGCCTAAGAGTTGAGATCGAGACTCCGAGGTGCTCGGCTGCCTCTTTTGGAGTGACATATTTTTTCATTGACCGTTAACCTTACTAAATCTAGTATACTCAACTTTAGTAAGGTTTGCTAAGGCTTAGTGAGATATCTGGCTAATAGTTGCACCTCGCTCTAATTCCATTACCACCAACAGAATGGGTCATTTACCGCTATTGGTCATTGGTCGAGCCTCCTGTGTATTTTAAGGATGCAAGCATCCAAGCTTTATTTCAGTTCCGGATGAGTTGTACTTTCTTCGGAAACACCCATGTGATTAATAGTAGCGAGTAGCTGGTAAAGACGGCTAACATCTCGTCGATTGAAGTGGAAAACCAGACGGGGAAGTTCAGCGGTTTCATCAGGTAGTTCTTCTGGTAAAACCTGACTTTTCTCAATCCTTCCCTGAACCAAGATATCGCTAAAATCCTGATTTAGCTGTTCAACCTCAGCCTCTGACAAATCAGATTTGAGGCGAATAACGAATTGATCTCTGACATAGCGGCTAGAGTGATAAACCCGGTAAAACCGATTAATTGTTTCGTAAGCCACATCTAAGTTATCTGTGATGGTATAGAGACTAGAATCTGAGGGCCTGATCAAACCCCGTTGCATGAGGTGCTTTTGAATATAAGCATCCCAATCTTTCCAGTAGGTGCCACCAGGTTTATCAATTAGTACTAAAGGAGTTGGTTCTAATCGTCCTGTCTGACAAAGGGTTAAAGACTCAAAGGCTTCATCCTGAGTACCAAAGCCACCAGGAAATAAGGTAAGCGCATCCGTTTCCTTGATAAAAAATAGCTTGCGAGTGAAAAAATACTTGAATTCAATCAGCTTGGGATCCCCTGCGATAAAGGAATTTGCTTCTTTCTCAAATGGTAGTTGAATATTCAGACCAAACGAATGCTTAGAGCCAGCACCTTTGTTTCCTGCCTCCATAATGCCACCACCAGCACCAGTCATAACCATAAATCCCTGCTTGGTTAAATGATGGGCAAATTCAGCTGCCAGCTGATATTCAGAAGTATTTGGGGCAAGGCGTGATGAACCGAAAATGGTAACTTTCCGGACATGACGATAGGGATAAAAAACTTGAAATGCCCGCTCCATATCTTCTAGAGAAGCGGTGATTATTTTCCAGTCCAGACGGTCAATTTCTTCCCCAGTTAGTCGGACTAGCACTGCGAGAGACCGTTTGATCCATTTACGATTTTCCAGATTAGGTAGCTGGTCAATCAATGTTACTAAATCAGTTGACAGTGACTTGAAGCCATCCACAGAAGGAGATAGAGTCATATCGTATCCAGTTGACTACTTATCATTAAAGGTTTTTCGTCAATTGAAAATTGAAAATTGAAAATTGTCAATAGTCAAGGATAAATTAGCAATTAAAAATTAACCAATTAACAATTAACAATTAACGATTTACCTGAATACGAAGTGATTAAGCAGATTCGATATTATTCCCCTGACTTATCACGAACGCCTTTAACAATCCGAGAGAGTTCGCTCTTTTCATCGAGGGGAATACGAGTGGGGGAACCACTGATGATTCGTTCGTAATTGCGGAAGGAATCCTTAATTTCTGGTCCATCCTTACTGATAGTGTACTCTCGGATCCCTGTATCATGCCAAGAGCCACGCATCTTAAATACATTGATAGCACGGGACATTTCACCACGAATTTCCACATATTGTAGCATTATAATTGTGTCAGTAATTGTGGAAATATGGGAATCGGTAATGGAGTGAGCTCCCATAAATTTATCTGTGGTATTGGTAAAAAAGCCAGTTATTTCTTCTTGCTTGGCATAGCCCGTCACACCAATCACAAACTGCCGAAAGGCATTGTTGCTCACTCCCCGTGCTAAAGCAGAAAGAGAGTCGATGGCAATGCGAGAGGGTTTAAATTCAGCAATTTCTGTTTTAATCCGTTGTAAGTGGTCTTCTAACCCTGCTGATTCTGGATAAGAACAAAGAATTTTTAATAAACCCTTTTGTTCCATTTCCTCAAAATTAATGCCCCAAGACGATGCATTACGAGATAGCTGAGCCCGAGATTCTTCGTAAGCAAACAGAATGGCGCGATCACCTTGTATGCAAGCATTTTGGATAAACTTGCTCACTAACAAGGTTTTGCCAGTACCTGTGGCACCCGTTGCCAGGATAATGGAATCCTTGAAGAAACCACCACCACACATAACATCAAGAGTGTTGATTCCGGAAGAGACTCTGGCCATGGAAGACCGTTGAGTCAGTCGCATTGCTCCTAAGGGGAAGATGTTGATCCCTTGATCCGTAATCGTAAAGGGGTATTCTCCTTTCATATGGGTGGTACCCCGCAGCTTGAGAATTTCTATAGTGCGGCGTCGGCGTTCCCCTTCCAAGACATTACGGACAATAACCACATTATCCGAGACAAACTCTTCCACCCCGAATCTAGCTACTGGTCCATACTCTTCAACTCGCTCTGTGGTCATAATGGTGGTTACGCCAATGTTTTTCAGGCGTGCCACTAGGCGAAAAATTTCTCGACGTACTACCGAAGCAGCATCGTACTGCTGAAAGATGGCAGTGATTGAGTCAATGGAAACTCGCGTGGCTTTGTATTTGTGAATGGCGTACTGAATACGCTCGATCAGAGCAGACAGGTCGAAGTTGCCGACAATGTCCTGTCCTTCTGGATCTGGGGAAGCATCCAGAATAAATAGCTTGCCTTCATTAACTAGTTTATTTAGCTCCCAACCAAAGCTCGATGCATTTTTGGTGATATCTGTGGGTGATTCTTCAAATGTAACAAACACACCAGCTTCATCAAAATTGCTAATGCCGTTGTAGAGAAATTGAACAGCTAATAGAGTTTTTCCCGTGCCAGACGTTCCACTGACCAGGGTGGTTCTACCAGATGGTAAACCCCCATGAGAGATCTCATCGAAGCCTTCGATCATTGTCCGTATTTTCTGGACACCGACCGTTGTTACTGAATTTTGATATTGTTCATTTTGATTCAATTGATTCATATTGGTCGTAAGTAAATGTTCTTAATCAAAAAAAAAAAGAAAGTTTAATGGTGTTGCTGACTTGCTAAATCTTCACGCTTTAATCTAAAATGGTATAATCTATTTAGAAATCTAAATCTCCCTCACGGAGTTCTTCATAGAGCAAATCTAAGCCGATCAGGACTTTTTCCCGATCCGAGAGGTCCCCAATGATTTTTCGCACAGGAGGCGGTAAAACTTTTGCCAAGGTTGGTGTTGCCAAAATTTTATCTTCCTCAGCTAGTTGGGGGCTCTTAAGAACATCAATTACTTTGAGAGCGTAAACCCCTTGGAATTCCTGTTCGAGAATAGTTTTCAGTGTTCTCAAAGCCCTGACGGAGTTGGGGGTGTTCCCAGCTACATAAAGCTTGAGAACATAGGTTTTTTTATAGGAACTCATAGGCTCGTAAGTTTAGGAGAAGATGGGTTAAAGGTCAATACAAGGGATCAAGGAACTCAAGGAAACGGTTTTTTAGGAGAGCCTCCCATCAAGCTTACTACTCAATGTTGATCCGATTATGCTGATCTTACAGTTCTCTGGGGATGGAGCGGCGATACATTTCACCTAAATGAGCAATCACGTCGATTAACGTCAGGCGATAATCAAGCAGTATATCCTCTCTACGGCCTTCCAGCTGCAACTGTTTGGAAAATTCATCCATCAGTTCCATATGAATTTCTACAATCTTAGATATAGAAATATCCGCAAAAAACACTTGTTCTACAAAATGATCGATGTCTTGGTTTAGAGTATCTCCCGGAGCAAAGTACTGTAGAACAATTTGACGATACTCTGATTTCAAGTGTTCTAACAGCTCCTCCCTGTCCTTGAGAGAGAGATTACGGAAAAAAAACTGAGGATTTCTCTTGTAGTACACACCAAGGTATCCGAGTCTTTCCCTGAGCTTTTCAGCTAACCGATGCTGCTGCTTACTCAAGAAACTGTAATTAGCGACTGCGAGGTTAGGATAAACCGGGTCATCTGACCTGGGTAAGTTACAGGCGGGAGCTAGGGACAAAAACCCGGTGATCGCCTGTTGGATGAAATTGCCAATCTCAGGTAATTGGTGAATACTAAGTTCCACTTCTGCCGGATGGAACAGATGATCCCTGGATCTGGTGGTGAATTTATGGGTCGTCTGGTTATAAGCCAGCTGTTGATTGCTGTCAACCCTAGGGGGGATTTCTGGGGAGTCCGACCGCAAAAATACTGCAGGTAAGGTGGTTCCTTGCAGGTACAAGTAGTGAATTACCTTGGGAACTGTGTCGGTATCCTGCAATACCAAACAATCAAGATCCTGTTTATGTTGCTCAACCACCTCGAAAAATTCAGATTCTGAACTAGTAGAGTGTATAATATAGTGCTCGCTACCCAAAACCTGAGAAAGGGATTGAGCTAGGGCATCAGAACTGATTAGGGTACATAGGGTTAGTTGGGAAAGCAACACAACAGGTCCCGAATATCAAACTGGTTACTCTTACTATATAAGAGTACTTAAACCAGTAAGATTTTAACATTTTTTTTAACAATGAGCTTAATATAAATTAAATTAAATTGAAACAGTCTGATAATTGAAATTAATTTTGATTTCGCGCCTCACTATATCCCCAGTGTTGAGCAGTATATTGAAAAGTACTTGCTCTTCAAGCATTAGGGGATCGTCTAGTCCTGTTGGGCTTGAGTTAATTCCTTTGTTGCTACTTTAGGAGGATGTGTTGCTACTGTAGCGCTCAACCGCTGTTGAAGCTAGATTGGTTATGTCCATGCCTACTCCCAGTATCCAAAAATTTGCCCAGCTAGTTCCTGTTTGTCAAAGGAGCTCTGAGTTGGCTACTCTGCTAGATATTTTTAATGGTTCAAGGCATGACTCGATTGTGGTAGTCAGCGAACACCAATATCCTGTGGGAGTAGTGAACCTAAAGCAGATCATGCCTCACCTGCTCTCCTTAGCTAAGGTATGTAGCTCAGGAACAACAATGACAACTGGTTTTCTTCACAAACCACTATCTTGGGTAGAGCCAAACATCATTGAACCCATAACCATCCTACCAGGTAAGCTGAGTCTAAACCAATTCTGGTACTACCTACAAGACAATGGAAGTAGGGAGGGGGGGTTAGGGGAGTTGGGCAGCAACTGGGATAGAGAATTTAACCAATTCCCCATCCGAGATCAGGAACAGTGGGCATTAGTAGATGGGGACCAGAAATTTATCGGACTCCTTAACAGTTGGCTGCTGTTAAAATCATTAGCATCCACATTCACCCAACAACGTTCTGAATCGATAGTAAAGCGTACTCAACCCAAGGGACTGAACCCTAATCCCCTCAGGACTCACCACCCAGACTATCGATTAACAGCCAAGAGTTCTTGGGTCAATTCCCTAGGATTATCATCTCGAATCAACTCAGGACTGAAAACTCAGGAGGAAGCCGTCACTAAAACTCCCCAGTTAAAGGGCATTAAGCCATTAGTCCAACTGTTAGAACAACTGCCATTACCCCTAAGCATACAAACCTCGACGGGAAAAGTTTTAGCCGAGAATCTGACCTGGCGTGAGCAGATTGAGAAATCATCCGAAGGGAATCTGGCACATGCTAGCACCACAGGAACTAAAAATACTACCTCTGCCCAGAAAAACCCTGGAGCTAGGGAAAAGATACCCTACCGTTCTTCTTACAATCGTCTGTTATCTAATGATGTACCGAGGGCAGTCAGTAAGGAAGGTTTGAACCAATCGATGGAACAGTCAATGGACTCGATAGACTTCAACTCGGGTCAGCCTGATACCCAGAAGTCCCCAACCTTCCATCACAAATCTGCTCCGACCTCTCCAGGACAATGGCCATTATCTGTGGGGAATGTTTGTGACCAGGGAGACAAAACCTCTCAACAAGCTGCTGTTGGGCAATACTGTGCTCTTGATACTCCCTATCAAGCAGCAACAACTATTCATGAGCGCGTGCTACTGTTTTCACAAGCAGTGAAGAAAACCGGGGCAAACCATACCCGGTGCCGGGAAACCGCTGCACCAACTGACTTAACTCTTTCAAACAGCCAGGAGCAGGTATTCTCGTTTGTTAAAATTCCTCTGTCACCTTCTGTCGCTGCCCTTTGGGAGGGAGGACTAGAAACTGGCAGTGAGCCTACGGTCGCTTTTGACTATTCGAGATCTCCAATCTCTAGCTCTGAGTCACCCAACTCTCAAGTATACCTAGTATTGGCTCAAGATACCACAGAGCAACGACTTTTTGCCCAAGAACTGGCAGCAAAAAATGCTGATTTAGTGCAACTCAACCGACTCAAAGATGAGTTTTTAGCTTGTATTAGCCATGAACTGAAAACACCGATAACTGCGATTTTGGGTTTGTCAACTTTGTTGAAAGACCAAGCCCTAGGGGAACTCAATCAACGTCAATCCCGTTATGCGCAGTTAATTTATCAGAGTGGCCGTAAGCTAATGACCGTGGTCAACGATATTCTCGATTTGACCCGTATGGAGACTGGTCAACTGAAACTTACCCTCGAACCGGTGCCAATTCGGACTGTATGCGATCGCGCTTATGACCAAGCTCGCTCTGAGATAGACTCAAAACACTCGGAGGACAACAATCGAGATTATCCGACAAAATTCACCCTAGAGATTGAAGCAAGTTTAGAGATGCTGATTGCTGACGAGTTGCGTTTACGGCAAATGTTGGCCCATCTGTTTTCTAATGCCCTTAAGTTTACCGATGGCAGTGGTGAAATTGGTCTGAAGGTCAATTGGTGGCAAGGTTGGATTGCTTTCACGGTCTGGGACACTGGCATTGGTATTCCTGCCGATAAACAGCACTTGATCTTTCAGAAATTCCAACAGCTGGAAAAGCCTCTGACTCGTAGCTTTGAGGGGACTGGTCTGGGATTAGTCTTAACACAACATCTAGCTCACTTGCATGGTGGAGATGTCTCGTTTATTTCCAAGGCAGGGGTCGGTAGTCAGTTTACCCTACTCTTCCCCCCCTGTCCTCCCCACGCTTCATCTGATCAATTGGACAATTGGGATGAGCAACTATCAGAGATTGCCCCTACGGCAACGTCTCACCCCCCATCTTCGACGCCCAACCGTTTAGTGTTAATTGTGGAAGCTGTACCTCTTTACCTGGAAGGATTGACGGAACAGCTCAAGAGTTTAGGCTATTGGGTAGTGGTTGCCCGCTCTGGTACAGAAGCCATCGAAAAAGCCCGCCGTTTACAACCCTATGCTATCTTACTCAATCCCCTACTACCAAAACTTTCTGGTTGGGATGTCCTAACACTGCTAAAGTCGGATGCCCAAACTAATCACATCCCGGTTTTGGTCACAGCCACCCAGGCTGAAAAACAGCAGGCAACCCACAACAAAGCTGATGGTTTCTTAAGTTTGCCGGTACAAGAGGAAGCATTACGAGAAAACCTTTCTCGCCTGGCTAAAGACGAGAGTAATACCAGTAGTGTGCTAACGATTCTCTATCTCAATCCTGGTGATGGGCGAAAAGGCTATTATGTAGATTCCTACCAGAACTCTGACTCGTCTGCACTGACTGATGAGTTAACTTCACTATTGAGTCTAGAACACTTAGACCTGAATTATCGGGTACTCGAAGCCGATGATTTCGATCAAGCTGAGTTATTGAGTCGGGTTTGGAATCCAGATGTGATTGTATTAAATGGTGCTCGACTGATCAACCCTTTAATATACTTGAATCAGTTTTCATCATATCCTTCCTTGAGTACTTTACCACTAGTAACCCTGGATCACCAAACTACAGAAGCCGCTAATCAAGTAACTGGTCTTTCAGTCTATCCCTGTTTAGCACCAAATAATCAACAAAAGATGGCTGCCATACTGCAAGTCATTCAAGTGGCCGCTGGAATCAGTTGCAAGCCTACCATTTTAGTGATGGACACGGGGGAGCAGAGAACAAAGTTTAGGGGTAATCCGTTACAGGTTAACAGGTTGAACGTTGAATCGTCTCACTTATCCTACGGATTTTCTCTGGGACGAAAATCATCAACATCTTGGCTACAGGCACTGATTCAATACTTACAAACTGCTGGTTATTCCAGCTTACTCGCCTGTTCTTGGGCAGAAGTATACCGTCAAATTCAGGGAAAAAGTGTGGACTTGCTGCTGATTCGATTAACAGATCTCACTAATCCTTTAGAACATTCCCAAGGATTGATAACTCTTGCTCAATTACCAGAGCGACCACCAATTCTGGTTTTGGATCATCGATTAGACGCTAAGCAGCATGATCCAGTAATCAAGAGTAGTAACAGTAGTAACTCCAATTCTCAGTTGGAGTTGCTGCTGAAGAAAATTGCTACTCAGATTGTACACTGGCATTCTCAGTCAATGACCCAGTTATTAAAGCAGATTAAGCAGGTCATGAACCAAACCCTTTAAAGGGGTGCCATGCAAGTCGGTCATATTCTCTGACACCGTGATTATCCATCCAGTCTTCGAGACACTTGTTGCGAACAAAGCCAGCCGTGGGGATCATCTAGTCAATGATGGCAAACTGTTTTGTTAACCTCCCTCTTTTGCCTTCAAGTACAAACAAGAGCAATTCCTAACTATCTGATCAGGAGAGTTTACCATAAGGATGCCCTGGGCCCAATGTGTTGGTTGCTCGCAATTCATCTCACCGCAAATCAAGGATTATGGCGTGAGCCTTCTTTCGAAATTCAAGCTAATATGGAGAAGACAGCTCCTATCCACCCAAAGTCATTTTGATTTCTATCACGTTTTCCTTAGCATTTATAGTTAATCATAGTTAATATTTGTTGCTAATTAGGGTTTGCTGAAAAAGTCTTTTGGTAAGGGATTGAGTCAGGAGTCAGGAGTCAGGAGTTAGGAGAAATGAGAATTATATAGAAGGTAGGAGGAAGAATTATTCCTTGATTTTTATGCCCTTGTCTGCCCAAAATCCTAACTTTTTGAGCTTTTTGGACCGATTTGCTTTCACTTTTAGAGACCCAAAAAGGCTAAAACCTTTATCTGTCAATGCTTTGATAGTTAATCAGCAAGCCCTAATTAATAGCTTAAGGGTTAATTACTTTTAATAAAACTAATTCAATTTTTGTAAAAGAAAATTAACAATAATAAAACTCAAAATTGCCACGGTAAACAAAAAAACTATAAACGGTTGACAAAAGGATGATTAAATAGTAATAATTTTTCCAAAAATAAGTGCCAACAATAGTATGGCTTATGGTTAATGAATGGAGCGATCGCTTGATCATCTGAGTTGCTCGAAAGTATTTACTTTAATTTAAATAGTTTTAAAGAGTAAGTAAGAGTAAGTAAGTTTTTTAAAGGAGGTAGACCATGAAACGTCTTGTGGTATGTTGTGATGGCACATGGCAAGAGTTATCAAGTACTTACCCAAGCAATGTGGTTAAGATTTCTCAGGCAGTTAAACCATTGGGTAGTGACGGAGTTTCACAAATCGTATTCTACGATGAGGGAATTGGCACAGAAGACTCTCTCAAGAGCAAGCTTTTCGGTGGGGCTTTTGGCAGAGGGATTGATACCAATATCCAGGATGCTTATCGCTTTCTTTGCCTGAACTACGCCCCTGGTGACGAAATCTACCTGTTCGGTTTCAGTCGTGGGGCTTACACCGTGCGCAGTCTCGCTGGAATGATTTATAACTCAGGCTTGCTATCTCGGATTGAGATCGATAAAGCTCCGGAAGCCTACGAAATGTACCGCTCTCGGGATATCAAGCCTAATCACCAACAAATGGTAGCATTCCGCGAAAAATACGGAGAAAGTGTCCCCATTACCTTGCTTGGCTGCTGGGACACTGTTGGTTCCCTTGGTATCCCTAATTTATCTCCCTTTTTGCGGTTTGACAAAAGGGTTAACAAGAGGTATAGATTCCACGATACCTCTTTGAGTCCGATTATTGAGCATGGGTTGCACGCTGTATCCATTGATGAGCAGCGCAAAGTCTTTGACGTCACGCCAATGGACAAAAGTCACCTTTCCCAAACCCAGATTGTTCGTGAAGTATGGTTTCCAGGGGTTCACGGCTCCGTCGGTGGTGGCTCCCAGGAGCAGAGCGGTTTGTCGGACGGCGCACTGCAGTGGATGATCGAGTCAATCGGCAAGATCGGTCTTGGTCTTGAGTTTGACCCAAGCGCAATTCCCACTGGTATCAACCTTGACTATGAAATTGATTTCAACAATGATCTGGGTATATTCAAGTTCACAGGGCGCAAGCTAAGAGAGATTTCTGATAACTTTGATGACCTTCACGAGAGTGTAATAGAACGCTGGCTGAGGCGGCCAGATTATCGACCGAGCAATCTGGCTCAAAAGCACGGCTCCAGACTCAATCAACTATTAGAACAGAAACAACAGAAGTAAAATAATGATGTCAATTTTGCTTGACTAGTCAACAGCTAATAATTAGTAATTTGTTATTTGAATAAAATTGTGAAGTATGAAGTATCAAGTATGAAGTGTGAAGTATGACGTGGGTCGTGTCACAACTGAATTTTCAATTTTTAATTTTAGAGTTATCAACAAAAACTTGTTTTGAAACCCGAATGAGTTTATAGGGACCAAGACTAGCTAAGGTAGCATATTGCTCAGGTTTTAGCTTGGCTTTCTTTAGCCTTTTATTCCTAGCTAACATCAAAACTGAGGGAGGTGAAGG
Source organism: Moorena sp. SIO4G3 (assembly GCF_010692305.1). Classification (NCBI taxonomy): domain Bacteria; kingdom Bacillati; phylum Cyanobacteriota; class Cyanophyceae; order Coleofasciculales; family Coleofasciculaceae; genus Moorena; species Moorena sp. SIO4G3. The sequence continues at coordinate 12,309 of NZ_JAAHIG010000238.1, forward strand.
CTGAGTCACTGCTATTTCTTTCATGTAATTTCGTGCTTTTTTACCTTTGCTCATGTAGGTGACGGGTTGCTGGGTGTAAAAAACCACACTGGGTTTTTTGAAACCAATCATAATCAATTCTTCTGACGATTGCTTTTCTTGAACAGCAATGGCAGATAATTGCCGTAGGGGTAATTGACGCACTTGATCCACTAATAAGAAAGTCGGGGTCAACACGACAATAAGAAAGGCTAAAAATCCCACTAGGTTGACTATCCATAGCCCAAACAACCAACGTCGCCACAGCAACAGTGCTGCTAGAATAGCAGTTAAACTCCAAATAATACCTCCCCTCACCATTAAGCCGGATTCTTGCAACTGCTCCGGTAAGTTGGGTGCTGCTGGTCCACTACCGATATATTCCGGAGCCAAGAAAATAGCAGTGGCAAGGGCAATTAACAACAAGAGGTTAAATAGGCTACTGAGTAGCATGGATGGGGAAAGGGGCAGAGGGCTAGACCAGGAAAGGTTACTAGTATGGGTGAGTTGGTCACTCCACAATAAAGCCAAAAGAATGGCGGCAGCTGGAATTAGGGGTAGGACATAGCTGGGTAGTTTAGTGGCAGCAATGGTAAAAAAGCCGAAAATCCCTACAAACCAGAACAGAGCAAATAAACCCAAATGAGTAGAACGGGGTGAGTTACGCCACCGCACCCGCCGCCAAAATTTTAGTCGTGCGATCGCAAAGGGCAAGTAGCTCGACCAAGGGGCAAAAGCTACCAGTACTACTGGAAAATAAAAATACCAAGGCCCAGCGTGGCGGTTAACGGTGCGAGTAAAGCGTTGAATATTGTGATATCCAAAAAACGAGTCGATATAGGCTTGCCCATTGGCTAGGGTTACTAATAAATACCAAGGCAGTGTCAGAGCCAAAATAATCAAAATGCCTTTAAATAAGCACATTTCCTGCAATACTTCCCTGCCATTGCCCAGGTAAAGCAGAAAACCACCAATAATTAGTGTGGGTAGAACGATACCGACTGGTCCTTTGGTAAGGATAGCTAGAGCAATGAGCACATAACAGGCTAGGTACCAACCGCAAGGGTATTTGTGAGGGGGTGAGGGGCTTTTAGCAACAGTTGTTTCGCTGTTTCCGAGCTCCTGTGCTCCTGTGCTCCTCTGGTTTCGATGGGCATACCCTAGAAAAAAGGTTAGTAATGCACCCCCGACACAGCCGCTGAGTAGCATATCTGAGACACCAGTTCTTGCCCAGATAATGGTTTGAAGATTCACTGCCATCAGGGTGGAACCAATCCAGGCACAGAGCCACAACTGCCGCTGGAGATAGGAAGGGTTGATTTTGCTATCCCTGTGCTGACTAGAATCTACATCAGGGGTAAAGGCAGCAGGACGGGAAATCCCATAATATCGTAGGGTGTAAAAGCCTAATCCAGTTAATGCGATCGCACTCAGGGCTGACGGCAGTCTTACTGCCCATTCGTTCACCCCAATCAACCGGTAACCAATTGCCATTAACCAGTAGATTAGGGGGGGTTTATCAAAGCGAGTCTCACCATTGAAATAAGGGGTAATCCAGTCACCTGTCACCGTCATCTGGCGAGCCGCTTCAGCAAACAAGGGTTCAGTTTCATCTACCAAACCGATGTTGCCCAAATTCCACAAAAAAGCTAGCCAGCTGATCAGGAGTAACCACAGAATAGAAAGTGTCCAGATGGTGGTGGGATGCTGTTGCCAAGATTGCCACCAATTTTTAAACCTATTAGCTAATGTAAACTTCATCAATGGGCTAGGGCGTGTTTTCTTGCCTCGTTATATCCTAAAAGTAGTGTGTTCAATGGGTGCATTCATGGATCGAGGGGACGTGAAGTTTTGAACAGTGGGAGAGGTTAAAACCGTTATTACCACCACAAA
>NZ_JAAHIG010000239.1:0-14069 GCF_010692305.1 Moorena sp. SIO4G3
TCCCTGCTCACTGCTCCCTGCTCCCTGCTCCCTGCTCCCTGCTCCCTGCTCCCTGCTCCCTGCTCCCTGCTCCCTGCTCCCTGCTCCCTGCTCCCTGCTCCCTGCTCCCTGCTCCCTAAAACCTAGTACGAAAGTACCTCACCCAATTGAAAACAGCTATACTAACCCAATAGTAATTATTAACCAGTTATAACTATGGTTCAAGCAGTATCAAAACTATTAACCTTTAACGAATTTTTAGAACAGTACCCAGAGGATGGAGGAAACTATGAACTTCGCCAGGGTAGAATTGTAGCTATGCGTCCCACCGGTTTGCACGAACAAGTAGCAGCTCTCATTGCCAGAAAACTCGATGTCGAAATAGAGAGACTTTCACTACCCTACTTTATTCCTCGAACTTGTCTTGTCAAACCCTATCAACAAGGAGAAGGCTATTTACCAGATATCATTGTTTTGGATAAACAAACTGTTGCGGAAGACCCATACTGGGAAAAAAGATCAAGTATCTCAATCGGTAAATCAGCTAAGTTAATCGTGGAAGTCGTTAGTACAAACTGGCAAGATGACTATCTAACCAAACTGGCTGAATACGAAAAATTTGGTATTCCAGAATACTGGATTGTTGACTATAAAGCCTTGGGAGGAACCCGATACATTGGGTCTCCTAAAATTCCTACAGTTTGGATATACGAGTTAGCTGATAATGAATATAAAGAAGGCAAAACCTTTACAGGCTGTGATTCTATTGAATCACCAACTTTCCCAGAACTAAAACTGACTGTTGACCAGCTGGTCAAGGCCGGAACATAAACCTTTAGTGGCTCTACGGAAGAAAAATGCGACATATTAGGGGATAATGAAACTCTTCTACTACCAATACTCACCCAAACGATTCCCTGGTGGTCTCAATAACTTTGGCGATGACCTAAACCCTTGGTTATGGCAACAGTTAATCCCTAACTTACTAGATGACGATGAAAGCACCGCCTTTGTTGGAATCGGTACCCTCCTAAATAATTTACTCCCCAAGCGTTTACCCAATGCTCGCCGAATCATCATTTTTAGTACCGGAGTCGGTTATGAAAAGTTACCAAAACTCCAAGATTCCTGGACAATTGACTGTGTAAGAGGACCCCTCTCCGCCAAAGCCTTAGACATTTCCCCTCAATTAGCCGTTACCGATGGAGCAGTGCTAGTCAGACGACTCTTCCATCCAACCAGTCAAAAAATCCATCAATTTGCCGTTATGCCCCATGCTAAATCTGCCAGATATGGCGGTCAAGCCTGGCATCAAATCTGTGAACAAATCGGCTTTAAGTATATTGACCCTCGTTTGCCTGTGGAGCAAGTATTATCTGCTATCAGCCAAACCAACATCTTACTAACAGAAGCGATGCATGGAGCAATTGTAGCCGATGCCCTACGAATTCCTTGGATTCCTATCTGCACTAATCCCACTATCTTGGCATTTAAATGGCAGGATTGGTGCTTATCTGTTGGTTTGAAATACCAACCCCAATATATCATGCCTCTGTGGGATTTATATCCTAGAACAGCACGGGGAATTCGTTCCTCAATCCGTTATGCTCACTTTTGCTTTAATTGGCTCAAACAAGATCAGTTGCGTTCAGTCAAGACACTTTGGGGTGAAAAACAACAATTAATCGCCACTCAACTATTCAGAATCGCTAAAACTACCTCTCCCTACTTAAGTAATGACCATCGGCTCGAACAACTTACTACTGAATTGGAAGAAAGGTTAGATAAATTGAAATCAAGGATGAATTATCAAAGATGAATTATAAATTTTGGGGTTGCTGAACTAAGGAATGGAATAATATAATGGAATAATATAAAGTAACCTTGTATCAGTTATAAATTCCCAATTCCCGATTCCCGATTCCCGATTCCCGATTCCCGATTCCCGATTCCCGATTATTGCCGATTTTCCACACTCCGATAACGGAGCCATTCAGCTATAAAAGCAACTGCCCCTGATACCAGGATTAGCAAAACACTAAGAGCATTTATATCTGGTTTAACACCAGTGCGGATGCGGCTAAAGATTTCCATGGGTAGAGTAGTTGCACCAGTCCCAGCCGTAAAACTAGAAATCAGAAAATCATCCATACTTAGGACAAAAGATAATAAACAACCGGCAATAATCCCTGGCATCAATTCCGGTAGTAAGATTTTTATAAAAGCTTGTAGGGGCGTTGCTCCTAAATCAAGGGCTGCTTCTTCTAGGTGAGGGTCAAGCTGGGTGATACGGGAGGAAACAACAATGGCAATATAAGCCAAACAGAAAACTATATGAGCTGCTATGATAGTCCACAGACTAAGAGGAATAGCCATAACTGCCAAAAAGATTAGAGTTGCGACTGCGATCGCAATATCTGGGATAATCAGGGGTAAGTAGGATATCCCTCGATACAAGCGTTTCCCTGGAAACTGGTAACGGGCTAAACCGACTGCCATCATGGTACCTAATACCGCAGAAATCCCTACTGCCACTAGCGCTACCGTGAGACTATTGAATAGTGCGGTCCTTACACTCTCGTCCTGCCATAGTTTCAGGTACCACTTAAACGTGAATCCCTGCCACTGGGCACTGTATTTAGAGTCATTGAAGCTATAAAACGTCAGTACCAGCAGGGGTAAGTACATATAAAAGAACATCACCAGGGAGAAAATACCTTGCCAAGAAACCCGGAGTTTTGGTTGAGAATTTACCATGTCTAGGGGAAGCTCCTCCTGCTGATGGTAGAGTTGCTCATTAGTCATTCGTCAATTGTTACTTGTTACTTGTTACTTGTTACTTGTTACTTGTTACTTGTTACTTGTTACTTGTTATTTAATTTAAAGTTTATAGTTAAAATTTTACATTTTTATGAATGGAACCCTTTTCTTTTTATAGGTATCCGTGTAGGAATTGTGAGAATTGTTGATCCGAATTTCCCTACTCCCTACTCCCTACTCCCTACTCCCTACTCCCTACTCCCTACTCCCTACTCCCTACTCCCTACTCCCTACTCCCTACTCCCTTTTCTATAGTGCTATGCTTGTGCTTTGGGATCACCATACTTAATCAAAAGTGCGATCGCTATACTAACTACCAAAATTAACATCATACTCAAAGCTGACCCAAATCCCCAGTTTTGAGTAGCTCCTAAAAACTGGTTATAAATCAATCTTGCTCCAGTCATACTCGATGCTCCCCCTAGCAATTCGGGATTAACAAAATCCCCTAATCCAGAGATAAATACTAGCAAAGAACCTGCGGCAATTCCTGGTAGAGTTTGGGGTACAGTTACCTTCCAAAACGTTTGATAGGGATTTGCCCCTAAATCCGCTGCTGCTTCTAACAACCGTTTGTCTAACTTTTCTATAGACGCATAGAGAATCAAGACCATATATGGCAGAAAGCTGTAAGCCATGGCAATCAATACAGCAGCACTACGATTGAGCAAATCCAACCCTGGTAGTCCAAGACTAGTCAGTAATGTATTGAGAACCCCAGTCGGTCGCAGAATGGTAATCCAGGCATAAGAACGCAGTAGAGAAGATGTCCATAACGGTAAGATAAAACCCAGCAGCAGTAAATTTTGCCACCGCTTGGGTGCTAGCTGAGCAATCCAATAAGCCACAGGAAATCCTAGCACAAGACAAATCACAGTGGTTCCCATGGCCAAAAAAAGCGATCGCCCCATCACTTGCAAGATTACTGGATCAAATACCCGCAAATAATTATCAATACCAGACGGATTGACCACATCTCCTGGTCTAATGTTGGGTACCAAACTTAGCTCAAAAATCACTAGGGTTGGCAGCACCAACAACAAAGCTAACCATATACCTGCTGGACTGAGCAATCCTAGGGGTTCTAACCACTGCCATCGTAAGTGTCTCTTATCTTGCATAACTGGGGATTCAGCAATGTTCTCAGTAACGCTTTCAGTGTTATTTATCATTAGTTTTTAATCATTATTTATTATTCATTAATCCAAGACTTATAGCATTTTTTTTCATGCTATATTATGATATCTAGATTTAAAATAAAAATGTGAATTATTATTTAGTATTTTATCACTATAAATTGGTTTTAATTTGTTAATTATAGCAGTTTTAAATAGCGTTTAGCTCTTTTTGATAGGTATTTTGAATGGTATGTTTATTTCTGCATTTCCGTACTAGTTTCCTAAACTGTAGGGTGTTGAAAAGGGCTAATTCCTAACTCCTAACCACTGGTCAACTGAGTCCAGTAGCGGTCATAAACAACGCTTACCTCGTCAACAGGTGCAACACCTTCACAACGTTCTAACGCTGATTCTTCTGGAAACAAACTTGGATCCTCTTGGATGTCACGGGACAATAGCTTAAAGGCTTTTTGGTTTGGTGTGGCGAAGCTCAACCGTTCACACATTTGAGCAGCAACATCTGCTTCTAACATAAAGTTAATCCAAGCATAGGCACCCTCAAGATTGGGAGCTGTTTTAGGAATTGCCAAGGTATCGATCCACAAGGAAGAACCACTTTTCGGTAGGACGTACTGCAAATCTGAGTTTTCTGCCATGATTTCAACAGCATCAGAGGAGTAACACATCGCAAGCCATAAATCCCCACTTAGGATTTGCGATCGCCAAGCATCAGAAGAAAATGAAGCAATACTTGGTTTTAACTCCACCAACATTTCATAGGCCTTTTTGATCTCCTGGGGATTGGTAGAGTTGTACGAGTAACCTAACATTTTCAAAGTGGCACCCATCACTTCTCGCACATCGTTGAGCAAAGTCATCCGTCTCGATAATTTATCTTTATATTGCCAAAGATAGCTCCAATCCTCTGGTACCTTAGATAGTTTTTTGGAATTGTAAATCAAACCCGTTGTTCCCCAGCTCAGAGGAATACTGTGCAAATTGTTGGGGTCATATATGGGATTGAGGAACTTAGAAAACAGTCGATTTATTCCGATGATGCGTTCAAAATCCAGTTTCACCAACAGATCCAACTCAACCATCTTTCGCACCATGTAGTCAGACGGGTAGATAATGCTATAGGCTCCGCCCCCAGAAGCCTGAAGTCGAGCAAGCATAGCTTCGTTGGAATCAAAGACATCGACTACAGCTTTGATTCCAGTTATTTCGGTAAAGCGGTCTAGTAGCTCATCATCGGTATAGTTAGTCCAAGTGTAGATAAATAGTTTATTTCTGTCACCTCGTGAAGGAGGTGTTGGTCTGACCTCAGCTAGAGTCCAGCCACATCCAGACAAGGTTAGACCTGATAGGGTAGCGACCGTTGCTAGCTGTAAAAAGTTGCGCCTTGTACGGCGTTTTAGGAATGTTGGTTGATCCTTATAAAGCACGATTGAAAAGGTTGAAGGTTGACGTTTGTTTTTGCCCAGGCGTCCATTTTAGGGTAGGTTGAATAAATTTTTTCAAAACCGATTACCCATTACCCATTACCCGAAAACAGATAGGATAATTAATCCACCAGAATTGAAGTCAACAACTAAAAATCTCTTGCTTTACTCAGCACTATTTTGCCAGCAAACTAGGCTCAAAAACTACCATTATCTTTAAATTATTCCTCCAACACGCGACAATCGGTGGGTGCCCAACGAGCATAAATTGTCGTGTTAGGGTCTGGTAACTTGTTATTGGTGTTGGCAAGTATGACTCTAAGACAGTCGCCACTGAGTAACTCCACCACACATTGAATATGAGTACCCAGGTACATCGCGTGTTTGAGACGTCCTTCAAAGCAATTCATAGTAGTAGTAGTTGTTGTTACTGTTGGCGGGGAAAGACTCAGGCGAATTTTCTCTGGTCGTACACCTACTACAATATCCTGAGCATTAGAATTATCCAGGACTTCTCTAACGGATGGAGACTCAACCACAATCTTGATACCAGTCTTGGTGGTAATTTCGAGTGAGTCGGCATCGGACCGTTGCAGACGACCTTTAAATAAATTGGTATCACCGATAAAGTCCGCCACAAAGGTTGTCCGAGGATTTTCATAGATTTCTCTGGGGGAACCAACTTGCTCAATTTTACCTGCACGCATCACAGCGATACGGTCAGAAAGACTCATGGCTTCTTCTTGGTCGTGGGTCACCATCACAAAAGTTAACCCCAGGTCTTGATGGAGATTTGAAAGTTCCACCTGCATCTGTTTGCGCAGCTTGAAATCTAGCGCTCCCAAGGGTTCATCCAACAACAGCACCGCTGGTCGATTAACTAATGCTCGGGCTAATGCCACTCGTTGCTGTTGACCCCCAGACAGTTGAGGGGGATACCGATTCGCCAATCCCTCCAGTTTCACTTGTTTGAGGGCTGCTTTGACTCGTTCCTCAACCTCCAATGGGGGTAGCTTTTTTAGGCGTAGACCAAAGGCAATATTTTCCGATACACTCAGGTGATTGAATAGAGCATAACTTTGAAAGACCGTATTGACAGGTCGGCGGTGTGGTGGAATATGATTCATCGAGCGTCCCTGAATCATTACCTCCCCAGCTGAAGGCATCTCAAATCCCGCTACTAAACGCAAGGTTGTAGTTTTGCCACAGCCAGACGGACCAAGAATGCTAAAAAATTCTCCTTGACGGATACTTAAGTCAACACCACGGACAACAGTCTCGGTGTCGAACACTTTAAAAACCTTGCGGAGTTCAACATCAAGTTTAGCTGTAGTCGTAGCAGTCGGACGTGGTTCTTTAACAGTCGTTTGAAACATGGTGGTTATTTCAGCAGTAGTGATGCCCCCAGAGTCATGCATCGTCTGTCTGCATCTGTGGAACACGGTTTCTCTCCTTGGGTTTATTTTATCCTCCAACCTAAAAATACTCCTGCGGTAGCTAAACGGATCTGCACTGATCCAGTAGCTGAGGTGCGGAAGTAAATTGCTGGGTATTAGGCGTGACTAGGTATTAGGCTAATGGAACAGGGGCAGATCAGAGCCTCCTTAATCAAAGATTTGGGGCGGCTCTAGGCGAACCGGTGTGGGCAATTAATCGGGGATGTTCCAATTCTGCTCACTACACCCGGTTACCCTAAACCCCATACCCAGTTTTAACTGACAAGCTTGGGGCGTAAGTCCTGTTGTTTAGTTGTCAATTGTCAATCCTTAATTCTTAATTGAAAAGGGGGGCGTATTGGGAATCCAAGCCAATAGCTTACTGGATTGATCACAGACTATTCGCCTTAATTGCCCAATTCCGTGTTCTCCAAGTCCCATTCCCCATTCTCAGACCTCGGACGATGACATTAATTCAGCCTTCCTTATCTTCGTATACAGTATATCGATCTAATTCCCGCACGGTCGGACGCAAATACCAATCCGTAGTGATTATGGTACTGATTAGCCTATTCTTGCTGGGGGGAATTGGTTCCCGTTTAGCGTATTTACAGCTAGTTCAAGGGGAACGCAACCAACAGCTGGCAGAAAATAACCGGATTCGTCTGATTCCCAAGCCCCCTATACGGGGCAATATTTTTGACCGTAAGGGCAGAGTATTAGCTAGCTATCGGTTGTCTCACTCGGTCTTTGTGTGGCCCATGGTTCTTAGGCAGGAGCAATGGCCCCAAACTCGCAAACGCCTGTCCCAAATTTTGAAGATACCAGACGCTGAGATTCAAAAGCGTCTGGAACAAGCGGGCTATAACTCTCCTTACCTACTTCGGATTGCCCGTGGTGTTACTCGCGCTCAAGTTACTGCCTTGGCTGAGTACAGCAATGAATTACAGGGGATAGAGGTGGATATTGATGCCTTGCGGTACTATCCCCATGGACAGCTATCGGCTCACGTTCTAGGTTATACTGGAGAGTTAGACTATGAAGAGCTGCAACGGCGTAAACCTGACGGCTACCGCCTCGGTGACGTGGTTGGAAAAATGGGGGTGGAGAAGTCTTATGAGCATCTGCTACGGGGAGAATGGGGCGGTCAGCAAGTAGAAGTTGATGGTGCTGGACGAGTCGTCAGAGTTCTGGGTCAGAAACAGGCAAAACCGGGTAAACCTATCCATATAAGCATCGATATAGACGTGCAGAAGGCAGCCGAGGCAGCATTAGGCGATCGCAAAGGGGCAGTCGTGGCTATGGACCCCAACACCGGTGCTGTCCTCGCAATGGTTTCTCGTCCAACCTTTGACCCGAATATTTTCTCGACTCGCATCACCTCAGAAACCTGGCGAAAGCTACAAGGCAGAGGGAATCCGTTTATCAACCGGGCAATGCGAGGGTTTCCTCCAGCCAGTACATTTAAGGTGGTCACGGCTTCGGCGGGTATGGAATCTGGTCGGTATTCTCCCAAAACTGTTTTACAGACTTATCCTTACCTGTATGTCGGTGGTCATGCCTTTGGGGAGTGGAACCGAGCCGGATTTGGTCCAATGGGATTTGTTGGTGCTATGGCTTGGAGCAGTAACACCTTCTTTGGTCAAATCGGTCGAGGGGTTGGGGGGAAAACCCTGATTGAATGGGCTCGTAGATATGGCTTTGGTGAAAAAACTGGTATTGAGTTATCCGGCGAATCCCGTGGTTTGATAGTGGATGATGCCTGGAAGCGGAAAAACTACAATTGGGGATGGACCGTTGGCGATACCATAAATATGTCTATTGGTCAAGGATTTACCCTTGGAACACCCTTACAAACCTCAGTCATGTTTTCTGTAGTTGCCAATGGCGGCTACCGGGTTAAACCCCACTTGCTCAAGAACAATCAGGATGCTATCAAAGGGCGAGTGTCCATGAATATGAAGCCATCAACGATTCAAACCCTACGCCGAGGACTGCGAGCTGTGGTTACTGGGGGAACAGGAGCTGCATTGAGGGTGCCAGAGTTACCTCCTGCCGCTGGTAAGAGTGGAACAGCAGAGGCTCCTCCTGGCAAGGCTCATGCTTGGTTTGGTGGTTTTGCCCCCTATGATAAACCCGAGATTGCAGTTGTTGCTTTTGTGGAACATTCCGGCGGCGGTGGAGGTTCAGTGGCAGGACCAATTGTGCGCCAGGTAATGGAGGCTTATTTTAAGCATAAATAGTCTTAATTATGTTTAATCTCTAGGAGAATCTGGTTAGTCATTTTCGACTCAGGACTAACCAACTCAGGGCTAACCAAGTTAGGGCTAACCAACTCAACACTAACGACTCAAGGTGTTGAAATTATCTGAATTCCCTGAGTCGATAACTTGGTCACCCAAAACTCTAAATCTGGGTCAGTAATGTCAATGCTTACTTTCTGTTGAATTTCCTGGGCTTGCTCCTGGGACTCGCACAGGGCAAATACCGTCGGACCTGAACCAGACATCATGGTTCCTATGGCACCACTATTCTCAAAGGCTTCCCGTAGTTGCAAGACTTTGGGGTGATTGGGTAACACCACTTTCTCTAAATCATTGCGCAATAGTTTGCTAATCTCTCCCCCATCCTTATTCAGAATTGCCTTGACCATTGGACCGCTATGAACACGATTAGCACGGGATTCTAAGTCCTCAGGCTCCCGGATATAGGTTTCCCCAAACTGATTCCGATAAGTCTGATAAGCCCAAGCAGTAGAAACCATGAGACTGCGGTATTTCCCCAAAACCACATATAGAGAATCCAGTCCCGGTAGGGCAGACAACCGCTCACCTCTCCCCAGAGCTAGAGCGGTGCCACCAGCAAGGCAAAACGGCACATCGGATCCAAGCTGTGCTCCCAATTGTTGTAATTCCGGGTGGGTTAATCCCAATTGCCACAACATATCGATTCCTACTAACACAGCCGCTGCATCCGTCGAGCCACCAGCTAGTCCAGCCGCTACAGGAATTCGCTTGTGGATAGTAATTTCCACACCACCCAAGTTAGCAAAACACTCAGGAAACTCCTCCCACATCAAGGCAGCTGCTTTATAAGCGAGGTTGCTTTCATCCGTTGGCACTTCCGGATGATTACAGTGGACTTTAATCTCCTGTGTACCAATGGCACGGATGTCGATTTGATCAGCTAATTCGATGCTTTGGAGAATCATTGCGAGTTCGTGATAACCATCACCCGCATCACCGAGGATTTCCAAATACAGATTGATTTTAGCTGGGGCATTTAGGGAGTATGAATGCATTCTTTATGGTGATCTGATTAGCTAGGGCTATCCATTGAGCAACACTAAGGTCTTCGGCTCGGGCTTGAGGGCTTATTTCTAATTGTTCCAGCAATTGGGTGATGCGATCGCGTTCAATTACAGATTTTAAATTATTGCGCAACATTTTACGTTTGCTGCCAAAGCCCAGTTTCAATAGTGTCTCCAAGCATCTGGGGTCAGAAGCTGGTGGTTCGGCTAGGCTCGGATGTAAGCGCACCACAGCAGAATCCACCTTGGGGGGAGGAGAGAAGGCCGACCCAGGGACATCGCAAATCAATTCACATTCGGCGAGATACTGCACCCGCACTGATAATGCCCCGAATTGTCTACAACTGGGTTTGGCATATAACCGCTGAGCGACTTCTTTTTGCACTAGCAGCACGATTAAATCAAACCCTGGCACAGCTGGCTGAGTAATAGTACCTAGCAACTTTTCCAGAATTGGACCGGTGATATTATATGGGATATTGGCAACAACTTTATTAGGTTTTTGGAAATTGGAAAAGTTAGCTAACAATGTATCTAAGTCTAGGGATAGAAAGTCCCCTTGCAGAAGTAAAAAATTATCTATCTTACCGAGTTTTTTAACTAAAAATCGGCACAAGTCTCGATCAATTTCTACCGCCACTACAGACTGAACAAAAGGCAGTAACCGCTGGGTAAGAATGCCAGTACCCGGACCAATTTCTAGAATGCGATCGCTTTTGTGTAAATTAGCAGCTGTGACGATTTGGTTCAGTGCCTCCTCGCTACGCAACCAATGTTGAGCAAATTTTTTACGAGCTTTTAACGTCATTGCCCAATTTTATAGCATTTATCAATTCGGTCCCCAATTGGTAAGCTATAGCGCGTGTCGCTGATCAGTTATCAGCTAATGCGCTACAGATGGTGCTACTTGAGGTGCTATCAGCGTGTCGCTTATCAGCATATGCTTACCTTTCAATTATCATTAATCTGGAACTATTAAATTCTCACGCTTAGAGGTTTATTTTAACCACCTCAATTCCCGTGAGCTTTTAGCTGACGGCTGACGGCTGACTGCTGACTGCTGACTGCTTACATCACGTCTAATTGGGTTGATACCATAAATGTTAGTTTTTAATTAACCACTAACAAGTAACCAAGTTCCTTGAATTATCAGTAGTAAACCGACCAACAAGATTTTAAAGGTTCCTCAATGGATTTTCAGGAAGTTCTGGAACAAACCTTGGTTTTGCCAGGCGTAATTCTTAGCAACACGCTTTAACTTGGCAATATTGCTCCGAGTCGCATCATCCATTGTGTCATTAGTGATTTCCGGTTGTAGACGCAGGTAACGAGAAACTGTTGCATCTTCGGATTCTAAGCTACCCATCAACTCTTTGGTAATATACCGGTGAATGTCAGAAGGAGCATCAAATAGCACTTCAATCAATCGTCCTTGCCATCCCCATTGTCCCAATCCCCAGCCTTTAGCTTTTTCCCAAGGAATGGGGCGGTTGGATGCTCCTGTGCCAATGGAGATTATAGAAATTTCCTCAAGGGAATGATTTAAGCGGATCGCTTCAGCTAATGCACAGCTTGAGGGATTATTCGCCCCAACCCCACCATCAATTGCTGAGTAAGTCTTGCTTTGAGTCTTGAGTTGATGGGCTGGAAAATAGGTGGGGGCAGATGCGGAACAGACACAGGCTTCCCACAAGGGAACATGAAAATAATCTTTGTCTTCACGCCAGCTTTTAAATATAATCGGCATGCGACTAATGGTGTCGTAGGCTGTGATCAACAGCCGAGGTGAATCGTAGATATCCGACAGCTTGGTCGTCCCAAACTGTTCTTTCATCACCTCAATTAACCCCTGATTGGAGTGTTTAGGAGCAGAAAGACCATACTTAAGGATAACCTTCAGCCGCTTTAGTGAAAAACGACTGGTGTAGCGGAAAATCCTTTCCCCTTTCTGTTCATAAAGTCTAATCATCTCCCCACTGGGGATGCCAGTGGCAATTCCGGCAGCCAAGATTGAACCAGTGGAGGTACCTGCAATTAAATCAAAATACTTGTTGAGGGGCTGGTTAATATCTTTCTCCAATTCCGCCAAGATTACTGCTGCGATAACGCCCCGAATACCACCGCCATCTAAGCTGAGTATGCGAAAAGTCATGATCTCCCTAAAAACCCACGATGTTGAATTATTCCTCCTACCTATTGTGACGGCTTCTAGTCACTTCCAGGGTGATCTTACCTCCAAAATCCGGAATGGGGGCACCAGGTTTGCTTAACTGCACCTGGACTTGCTCCACCTTATCGAATTCTAGGATGGCATTAGCAATTTGATTTGCCAATTTTTCGATCAGGGCACATTTTGAGGTTTTAACCAAATGCTTGACAGTATCAATAGTTTGCCGATAATCCATGGTATCCCTAAGGTCATCACTTTCTCCCGCAGGGCTTAGATCTAGCCACATGGTTAGGTCTACTTCAAACCATTGTCCTAGGGTCTGTTCTTCGGGTAGGTAGCCAGTGTAGCCGTAGCAGCGAATATTGCTCAGTTTAATACAGTCCATCATCATGTGAAGTTTTCCCTCATGTATCTCCTATCACCAACGTAAACGATTGCGATTAGCGCTACTACTTTGGGCTAATCCCGTTCCAAATCTAATGTTTAAAAATGAGAATTGCTGGAATTTACTACCAGAATTTTTGTCTCAATTCAACCCCTAGCATACAACGATATCTGTTGCTGTGCTTTCACCCTTCGTTCTCTTGGTGCGCGTTCACGCTTGTCGGGACACCCGACCGGGGTCGCACCGCGTCGCAAAAAGTGCGGTGTTGCACCGCTGCCTAAGTCCGCTCCTTGATTAGATTTGTACCCAAGCAATCCATAACCAGGGACTTGTGTTTTATAGTCTTAGTCTGTTCCAGTCTCTAAGGATACTGCTGGAGAAAGGGGTTTCCCGATTTGGGGTTCGGTACCTGTAAGTAGACGCTGGATGTTACTGCGGTGACGGATGATCACATATATGCCAGCAGCAATACCAAATAGCTCATAGGCAAGAGGAGCTTTGGTAAGGTACATCAGTAGGGAAACAGCGATCGCACCAGCAATGGAACTGAGCGAGACAATACGAGAAATTGCCAAGACTACTGCAAATACACCTAGGGTTCCTAACCCTACAGGCCAAGACATGGTAAATATAACACCTATACTGGTCGCAACGGATTTCCCTCCGGTGAAGTTTAGCCAAATGGATTTACTATGACCAAAGATAGCAGCAAACGCAGCTAATGCCACTAACCAGGGTTGCCAGGTTTGAGGGAGTAGAGAAACTTGTGTCAGGGTATAAAAGCCATGGACTAGACTAATAGCCGCTACTCCTTTCAAGGCATCAATCAGTAATACCACCACTGCTGGTCCTTTGCCCACAGTTCTCAATATATTGGTGGCACCGGTGGAGCCAGAGCCATGCTCACGAATATCAATATCTTTAAGCCAGCGTCCTGCTAGGTAACCAGTAGGCAGGGAACCTAATAAATAGGCTGAGATTACTAGTAGCCCACTCCAAGTTAAGTTAAGTACCATTGGTGTCATGTTGAAAATTTTCACAAGATCCGGGAATAATTCCCCGATCACCACCCTTAGGGTAGCAGGGCTGTAACATTGCTGAGTGTCTTGATGCAAAGCGCAAGTGGGGGAAACCCTTGTCGGGCCAACTACATCGATTTTTCAGTTCGCTGAACCTCCCGAGTGGCAGCAGTTTCGCGCCTGTTTTGCTAAAATCAAACCCAGTAAACCAAGTAATTCAATAATCGTCGTAAGTATACATCTGCCGAGGATCAGGTGCAAAAGCAAGCCATAGGGGAAATTGCAATAATGACAGACTGATCTTATCTTCGGTTTCGTCAACAATGATTAAGGCTAACTGATCCCGCTTGATCAGTCGTTCCGCTTTTTGAACCAGGGCTAGATCGGATT
>NZ_JAAHIG010000024.1:0-24965 GCF_010692305.1 Moorena sp. SIO4G3
ATTTAGCGGGGATGGTCAGCTGCTGGCTAGCGCTGGAAAGGATGGAATCAGACCCTTCATTGTCAGCGGTATCCACATGATGGGAACGCATCACACCGAGCAAGTCGGTTTCCCCTTGCTCTAGCAAGGAGCCAAAGACATCAATAAATTGGTAGAGCAAACTTTCAACATTGGCTCCGTCATAGAAGTGAGGAAACCGATTGGTGATGCTGGTGGTTTTGCCGCGTTTTTCCATTACCTATTACCCATTACCTATTACTTATCTTCAATCACAATTTCCAAAGTAGACGGCACTTGTAACTCAATCTCAGCCCGTTCTACAATCGCAATGGGAATATCTTGCTGATAGGAGCTAGCTTTAGCGGTGAGTTCCAGCTGATCAATCCTGTAGTTAGAGTCTCGGAGAAAGCTTCGGAGTGCTTCCATTAACTTCTCCTGATTTTGCTGTGAAGCTTGGCTATCGGCAGGAATAAAACCCTGAAGGGTTTCCTGGGTCAGATTGCCTGCCTTAGTCCTAATCTGTATCAGTAGGAGAGTTTGCAATTGGTCATAATCCAGATTTTCTCCTACTGCTAGTTTGGGTAACTGCCGCAACAGAGAGGGAGTCACAATACTCCTAATTGCTGCTTCCATAGCGCTCTTAAGTTGTGCTGGGTCAACAGTTTCGGGAACCGCAACCGCCGGAGTCAGCCTTAAATTCAAAGTAGCGATCGCAACCTCAACAACCTGGATATCGCTGGTAATGATAAACTTATCAGCATCACCTAACTGAGTTTTTTCAAATTTTCTTACCTGAATTTGCTTCTGGTCTGGGTCAATTCTATCCTCAGCATTATTGTCTTCATCCAGAACTCGAAAATCCTCCAGTTTCCAATTAAGATCTAGCACTGAATCTACGGTTTTTGCCTTGTCAAGCAGCTGCTCAAGTTGAATATTTTCTTCTGGTTGGAGTTGATCAAGATAAGCACTAACCTGCTCCCGAACCTGTTGGTAAATTTGCTGCTTTTCTTGTTGGGTAACTTTAACCGGTAGGATTAATTTCAAGGCTCCAGTAATGGTGAGTAATCTCTCATAGAGAAATACCGAACTGAGCTGAGCCTGCTCCACAAACGTGACATTAACGGTTTCGCCATCAAAGGTAATCCCTGGTTGCCAGAAGGAGGGAATTAACGTGATTTCTTCTATATTATCGTTTTTAATACTAGTTTGAATATCACTTTTAACCACTTTCTGGGATGGTTTGAAGTCAGCAAAATACTGTTGTAGGGCTTGTTCAATTGCCTGTTGTTTCTGGTCATCTAGTGCTTCAGCCTTAATTTGTAAGGCTACAGGCAGGGGTTTGATTTCTGAGGCAACGCGAACCAAGTGGGGGGTGAACTTTTCTAAGATATCCACCTCATGCCGTTTCACTGGCGTTTTGGAGGATTGATAGTGCTGGCGAGACTCTTCAATGCCTGCTGAATTACGGATACTGGTGGTGAGGGTAAAATCCACTAAATCATTGACACCGTTACAGCCTAGGATCTTCCTCGTGAGTTGAGAGATGAGCAGGGGTTGACCCATTTTTTGCTCTTTGAGGTAGGAGATAATTGTCTGCTGTACCTTTTCTTCCAACTGTAGCCGTTCCTCTGGAGACAGTTTCAGTTCTGGTTGGAGTTCAATTTGGAATACCCCATCAACATTTATCGCTGTCGCCGGTTTAAGTAATGGGTAGATCCCAGCTGCCTTAACTCGGTCAATTTCCTGTTTGAGCTGACTAACTTTCTCAAGATCTGTAAAATCAATGCCATCAACGAATATTTCAATAATGCCAAAGTCTCGTTGTGAAATAGCCTTATCATTGGTAACCGTAAGAGTGTTGCTACCAACCTTTAACTCTTTCCAAGTTGCACCAGCCTCAACTTCCCCATCTGCTCCAGGAATCCCCGCCTCTATCTCTACGTCCACTGCTGGATTTTGACCTGAGAGCATCACTTCTTGAGTGGTGTGATAGTCTCTAGTTTGTGTTTCTGAGACTTGGAGTGTCATAGGTGTCCCTTTGGGAACCTTAAGCTCTTCACTAACGGACCCACTCACAGTAACCTTGCCCCTAGGGAAGTGAAAGTTTTCTCTAACTTGCACTTCCCGCACCCCAGGTAAACTCAACAGAGCATTCCGGATGGAAGTAGTATTACCGCCACTAGTCGCCAGCAGGGCTTGCTTGGCTCGTTGGCGCAGTTGTTCGTCACTCTCCTGTAGTTTACCGGTAAATCGCAGGGTTTCTTCATTATTAACTGACTTCACCCCCACTACCGGCTGAGGCATCACCACAATGGTTTCAGCTTCAGTTTCCTCTGTTTTACCCCGTCGTAGAGCCTGGACTCTCACCTGGGCAGTGGTTTGGTCTTTGGCAATCTTCCCTTCTTCAATGGTCTCGTAGGCTTTTTTCGGAGAATCCTGGGTATCTTCCGTAGTAACTAGTGTACCTTTGGGAATAAAAATATCTTCATCAATGCCGATATCTCGCGTAAAGGTAACGTTTCCGGTAGCATAGTCCGGTTCTCCCCGCTTAATGCCTAAAATGGCAACAACTTTATCAAGGTCAATGGCTTCGGCGGTATCCACAAAACCAGAGACATATACCCGTTGCATCTGCTCGTAGAGGACGGCGAGTTCCCAAGCAAAGGACTCGTATAGAGTGCGCACCACACTGCCTTCTTGAAAATCAGTTAGTGTGGGAGGAGTGCGACTCTGCATGGCCTCGAACAGTTGAGCAAAGCCTTTTTTCTCAAAAACCATCAAATTACCCTCCAGGTAGGGAAAAGCTCAGGGTCAAGGGTGTTTCCTGGCCTACAGCTTTAAGGATTACAGTTGCTACGAGTGTATAACGTTGCTGACGAGAGGGAGGTTCAAAATCTATGGCCTTGATTTCTTCTATCCGAGGTTCCTGAGCTAGACACTCACGGATATACAGATTAGCAAGGGAGCGAAGACGATTATTATTTTGTTCACCCACTAACAGGTGGAGCCGTGACCCATAATTGGGATGTCCCAAAGCCGCCAGCTCCCCTTTACGGGTGTAAAGGCGATTGAGAATTGCCTGAGCCAAATTATCTAAACCTGTCGCTGTGGCCAAGTCACGATTGACACTTTGAAGGTCTACTACTTGTCGCTCAGAAATTAATTGTCCGCTGTGGCGGCGAGTGAATAATAAATCTTTTTCCATTTGGTGATGGGGAATGGGGAATCGGGAATGGGGAATCGGGAATCGGGAATGGGGAATCGGGAATCGGGAATGGGTAATAGGTAATGGGTAATGGGTAATAGGTAATGGGTAATAGGTAATGGGTAATAGGTAATGGGTAATAGGTAATGGCTGATGGCTGATCGCTGATGGCTGATGGCTGATCGCTGATGGCTGATGGCTGATGGCTGATCGCTGATGGCTGATGGCTGATGGCTGATCGCTGATGGGGAATGGGGAATGGGGAATTTTGCGATCGCACTCAATGGTTTCATCAACAAGAACCTGTAGCGATTGCCTAGGGCAGCAGCTTGCGCTGATCGCAATTGTTTTCCAATCATACAACGATATAAAGGCGGATTCGCCCAATACTTGGCAGCTCAATGATAACTTCACTCAACCCGCCCTATGGTCAAACCGGGGCAGGTTTCCTTGATTCCCCATTCCCCATTACCTATTACCTATTACCCATTACCTATTACCCATTACCCATTACCTATTACCCATTACCTATTACCCATTACCTATTCCCCATTCCCCATTCCCCATTCCCCATTCCGATTATCATTACTATTATGGTTATACTAGGTATAGTTAAGTAATGAGCTGAATGTGAAAACCGACACCATCTTCTATCGCCTGTTCCAATCTTTTCCCAGCATCTTCTTTGAATTAATTAACCAGGCCCCTACTGAGGCACTTGGTTATCAATTCGCTTCTGTGGAAGTCAAACAACTAGCCTATAGAATTGATATTGATATTGATGGGGTCTTCCTGCCGAAAACTACCACAACCCAACAACCGATTTATTTTGTGGAAGTCGAATTTCAGGGAGACTCTCAACTTTACGCCCGCTTTTTTAGCGAAATCTTCCTGTACTTAGACCAAACTGAACTCAGCAATGATTGGCGTGGTGTGGTGATTTACCCTAGCCGCAATGTGGAGAACCAAGATACTCAACAATATCAAGAATTACTCGATTCCCCAAGGGTATCTCGGATTTATCTCGATGAATTAGCCGAGATATCTGCACCATCGGTGGGTATAGCCACAGTACAGCTAATTGTTACCGAACAAGAAGCTGCGATCGCACTTGCTCAAGACTTGATTCAACGGACAACTGAGGAGATCGAGAATGAACGACAAAGAACAGAATTTCTAGAATTAATAGAGACCATACTGGTGTATAAGTTACCCAAACTCAGTCGCACGGAGATAGAAGCAATGTTTAGCTTAAGTGATTTACGGCAAACCAAAGTTTATCAGGAAGCTTTAGCAGAAGGTAAACTTGAAGGTATACAAGAAGGGAGACTTGAAGGTAAAATTCAAGCCAAATTAGAGTCCATACCTCGGTTGTTAGCGTTGGGGTTAACCGTAGAACAAGTTGCCCAAGCTTTAGAATTAGAGGTTGAACAAGTTACAAAGGTGGTCCAGGAGTCAACGGATAGTTGAAATAAAAACCATCCCATAGTTAGGTAATGGGTAATAGGTAATAGGTAATGGGTAATAGGTAATAGGTAATAGGTTATATAGCGTTATTGGCAGTTGTGAGGTACGCTTCTCAACCTCAAAGTCCCCCTTTTTAAGGGGGATTTAGGGGGATCCCTTTGTATCTCATAGCTATAATACTTGCTATAAGTAATGAGAGTTCGGCAGCAGTTTTTGAGGTCTGATTCTGAGAGGTTGTCTGAGAAGTATCATTTGCTACATTCAAGCCCCCTAAATCCCCCAATTTTGGGGGACTTTTAGCAATAAATGGATTCTTGTTCCCCCCAGAATTGGGGGGCTAGGGGGGCAAAGTTCAGTATCAAAAAACTTTTCAGATATCCTCTGATTTGAAAAACAAGCTTGTAGGGTGGGCAAAAACATTTTGGTTCACATGAGTCTTCTAGATAAGATAACTTTGCCCACCCTACTTTAATTGGTATTTTTTTGACTGATATGAGCAATGTTGACCGCTTCTTGAAGTTGTGATTTCATTAATCTCCTCTATTTCTAATTAGAGCAATTCTATATCCCATCAGGGACAAATTGATCCCCCTAAATCCCCCTTAATAAGGGGGACTTTGAGGTTGATAACCGTACCTCATAACTACGATAAATGCTATATTCCTCTTCTGTCACTTTCCGAGTATAATGAATAGAGAAAGAAAAAAATCAAACTGTACAAGGTAGACACAGCAATGGATGTAGAGCTACAAGTTCTCAAACATTTACCAAGAGACCCCCAGCTGACAGTATCGGTAATAGACTCTTATTGTCAGACCTACAAAGATTTATTTAAAGAAGTAAGAAATTATGAGTGTTTCAAGTATTTACACTTAGGAATAATCTCACCAATAAAAAGAAAATCATTACCAGAAATAGCCAAAGTAGTAGGGATAAAATCGGCCCAATCACTACATCACTTTATCGCCAATTCTCCTTGGTCAGTAGAAGAACTTAAAAAGCGAAGAATCAAGGAAATAAAAAGTCAATTAAAGGGAGGAGCGATCAAATTAATAATTGACGAAACCGGAGATAGAAAAAAGGGCAATAAGACCGACTATGTAGCCAGACAATATTTAGGAAGTGTCGGGAAAATAGATAATGGAATAGTATCAGTGAATGCCTACGGATTGTATAAAAATATAACGTTTCCCTTAGTCGTTAAAATCTTTAAAGCAAGAGGAACACTAAAACAAGAAGATAAGTACAAAACCAAAATAGATTTAGCCTCAGAAATAATCGAAGAGCTAGTAGATGAAGGATTAAATATTGAACTAGTATTAGCAGATAGTTTGTATGGTGAGAGTAGTAAATTTATTAGGAAATTAGAGGAATGTAGACTGTCTTATGTAGTAGCAATTAGGAGTAATCATGGGGTTTGGATGCCATCCGAACAGACGGTTAGAGCGAACAGGTGGTGTAAATTTACCAGAACATTTAGTAATCAAAAATCAGAAATTAGATACATTAGGGAAATAGTCTATGGAAAAAGGAGAGCAGTAACTTACTGGGAAATAACCACAGACCCAGAAACAATGCCAGAAAATTCCACTTCCTTTGTGATGACAAACCTAACCGGTAATCTCAAGAAAACTTTAGGGAATTTGTATGGGTTAAGAACATGGGTAGAATATGGTTTTCGCCAGTGCAAACAGGAGTTGGGATGGACAGATTATCGCTTTACTAAATTTAAAGAGATACAGAAGTGGTGGGAAATAATCTTTTGTGTATATACAATGATTAGTTTAAAATCTCCAGCTTTTTTATCTTTAAATAAATCTCCAGAAGTAGAAAATGAGGCCACAGACACTGATGATGTGGAGGTTAGTAATCATCAACAATGGAATCATGAAGATGGATGGAAGAATGTCTTAAACAATTTGCGTTTACTAATTCAACCAATTATGATGTTGTGGGTCATTTTTCCATGGTTAGATATTTTACCTAATACCAATTTATTGCTGGGATTAAATCAGCTCATTAGGGAAATTAATCAATGTCAAACCTTTTTGTATTCTGGATAATATGGCTTATTTGTTACTCATTGATTCCGGAGAGTGACAGAAGAGGGATATAGTGTCTACAGTAAAATAATATAATATTCTTTACCCATTACCCATTACCCATTACCCATTACCCATTACCCATTACCCATTACCCATTACCCATTACCCATTACCCATTCCCGATTCCCGATTCCCGATTCCCGATTCCCGATTCCCTATTACCCATTACCTATTACCTAAATTGGTAACTCCTTACCGGCAACCGTTAAGCCTTCAGTTACCTCCAAATTGCCGTTAATTTTAAGAGTTTTTGATGGATTGAGAGGGGATAATTCGATATCACCTTGCTCAGAAATATTAAGGCGTAAAATTTCCTCTCCCTTCATCGTGATCACAAGCCCCGCTTTTGCCTCTGAGATATCCAACACCAGCTCATCCTTAATCGTGATTCCCTTCTCAACAACAATTTTATTCTTAGCAACAATTTTCTCCTCAGCAACAATTTCCTGCTTAGCAACAATTCCCTTCTCAGCCACCAGGGGTCCGGTTGCCGTTACGTTATTATTCGTTTCTAGGGAAATACCATCCTCTTGATGTAAACAAATTAGAGCATGACCAGGACTTTTTTCACCATTCTTTTTACCATGAGGACATTGCTCATCTGTGCCCTCACACCAACCATTTTCATCAGGTTCCTCAATGGGGCTAGGCATATCATAAGGACAGAGGAAAATTTTGAGGTAAACAGGATGGTCTCCTTTTACCTCCTGAATTGAGCCATCCTTAAATTGATAATCGCTGTTTGCCCCTTTGATTCTAACCATTACCCCACCTTGGTATTTCTCGCCTTGGCCTGAATTGAATTAATCTTCTCTGTTGGCACCATCACCGGACAGGGAGCGCCGAGGTTACCCACATGGGTGTGGGTAGCCAGAATAATATCGTCACTATCACCAACCGCATTAGCCGGTAAGCGTCCACCAACTTGTACAGAAGCCGTACTTGCATCCCCAATCTTGATCGAACCTACACTTTTAACCGTGACATTAGAGCTGGCAGCATCAATGGTGATGCCTCCACTTTCAACTTTAATCTTGCAGGTGCCGTTATCAATAGTGATATTACCACCAGATAAAGCCACGGTACATTTTTCGTTTTTCAGGGTAGCATCTCCTCCTTCCAGGGTGACATGGCACTTTTCGTTGGTGAGATCAATTTTTTCATCATCGACAGTAATCACCTGCTTCTCATTTTTACTAGTAACAGTAACTACCCCCTCCTGATCAATTTTCAAACTACCCCCCTCTTTCAGGTTATGTTGTAGGTAGAATTCCTTTTCCTTGTTGACAGGGGGTTGGTCTTCGTCATTGTAGAGGCGACCAATAATCACAGGAGCATTGAGATTACCGCCAATAAAGGTAACCAACACCAAATCCCCCACATTGGGAATATTAACCAGTCCTAAATGGGGGGTTGCTACTGGCACTTTGCGCAATTCAAAGTCTTTGCCGTCTGGCTGTTTTTTGTTCTTTAACTTGACTGAACATTGGTAGTTGTCCTTGTCACTCTCAGAGGTATGGGGAAACACCGCTGTCACAATGCCCAACTCAGTAGTGTAAACTTTACGTGCTTCCTGCCGAGCAACCTTCTGCATTACTCCAACAATCGAGTCTGTCACACTTCCTCCCAATCAATTACAGTACAAAAACCACTACGGCGATTGAGACGGTGGCTTACTCCCGTGATTTTGAAGCTACCATTCAGGGTAGCCATCGGCATTTTTGACACCTTGATCTCATCTCCTAGCTTGACATTAGCATTACCTAGCACCTTAATTTCACCCCGTTGCTTCTGGCGCTGCTTAGCCAAAACCGCCTCAGCCATTTTCTGAGCAACTGCCTGGGTACGAGCTGTGGGGTCAGTCAGTCGTAGAGTCGTAAAACCAGAACCGGAACCAGCAGTACCCTTAACCTCTTTTTTCGTAAGCCAAGAGTACGCCTGTTCTCCTTGTCCTTGACTGCTGGGACTTTCCCCGTAAATTTCCACCTTCTCAACCCCAGGATGGGGTTGCTCCAATTCCAAGGCCAGAATGTCTTCCCCATAGTTGAATTGATGGGTACTGGCAGGTTTATATTTAGCAAATACCGCTTTGTCTTGGGTGTTGGCATAGAAATCAAAGCCACATTGTTGTGCTAAAGTTTGGAGCTCGTCATAGGCTGACCTCAACTCTCCCACCCCATAGACCGAAAATTTCAGACCATTCTCCACTTGCCCCACCTTCACCTTGCCCCTCTTCAGAATATCTTTGACAATATCCCCAGCATGGGGTTTTTCGTAAAGCCGATTTAACCGAGCTGCGGTCAAACTGCCAAAAGTGCTGGCCGCCTCAATCCTGACACGGTCAATGCTCCAGTCTACCCTACTAACCTTACCGGTAAAGACTAACGTTTGCTTATTCTCATAGCCCAATTCCACCGATACCAGATCTTCTGGGCTAATAGTTAAACCCTGTGGCAATCCGAGAACAAGACAGCAGGTATTAACCGGAATAGTTAACTCACTATGCGATCGCAACTCAATCAGCTGGGTTTGTTGCCCGGCTTTACAGACAACGCTACCAATTTTAATGGTGTAAGCAATTTTTAACATCAAGGTAATAGGTAATAGGTGATGGGGAATCGGGAATCGGGAATCGGGAATCGGGAATCGGGAATCGGGAATCGGGAATCGGGAATCGGGAATCGGTAATTGGTAATAGGTGATGGGGGATGAGTAATAGGTAATAGGTAATAGGTAATAGGTGATGGGGAATCGGGAATCGGGAATTGGGAATCGGGAATCGGGAATCGGGAATCGGGAATAGGTGATGGGGGATGAGTAATAGGTGATGGGGAATCGGGAATCGGGAATCGGGAATGGGTAATAGGTAATAGGTGATGGGGGATGAGTAATAGGTAATAGGTAATAGGTAATAGGTGATGGGGAGTTGGGAATCGGGAATCGGGAATTGGGAATCGGGAATCGGGAATCGGGAATCGGGAATTGGGAATTGGGAATTGAGAATTGAGAATTGGGAAAATTAGCGATCAAGATCAACTTAACATAGCACTACCCTCCCTAATACCTACTACCCATTACCTAATACCCATTAGCCATTACCCATTAGCCATTAGCCATTAGCCATTACCCATTACCCATTACCCATTACCCATTACCCATTACCCATTACCTATTACCCATTACCCATTACCCATTACCCATTCCCCATTACCCATTACCCATTCCCCATTCCCCATTCCCTATTCCCGATTCCCTATTCCCTATTCCCTATTCCCTAACTAAACCGGCAAAGCATTCAACAAGCGATCAAAAGAATCAGCCACATCTTCCAAACCAATATCCAGTTCACTTTTTAGCTGCTCAAGCCGTTGCCCCAGTGCTTCAAAAAGATTCTTAATCGCTTCTCGCAATTTTTCGGTCTTTTGTACTACTTTTTCCTGATACTGGCTATCTAGAGCATCACCTACTGCCTGAGGGATGTCTCTTAATAATTGAATGATATTTCCATGTAACTGGTCTAATTCATCAACAATGGTTTGCGGATAAATCTCTTTGAGCTTGTCTTTTAAATAAGGAAAAATTGATTCCATATTCATCACAATCAGGTCTTGGGTATAACTCGCTTCGAGTAACAAACGGTTAAAGTGAACCAGATCACTTTTATAGTCACCTAAACTTAACGCTTTAACCTCGGTAGTCAAGGTTACTTCCTCAAACCGTTGCCCATTGTAGAAGTCTTCCTGGAGCAGCAGGTTATTCAACTCTCGAATCACCGCTTGTTTAGTTCCTTCTGTCTTCGCCTTTAGCAACAATTTAGTAGTCTCAGAAAGCTTACTACTGATGTACTCAGAAACGTTATCCTGGGGTTGAGCAAGTTTTTGGATTAAACTATCAATATCTTTAAAGTCACTCTCATCAAAGGAATTCAGCAGTAGCTTCGGCCTCAGAGACTTTAAGGTTTCCAAAATTGTTTGATATGTCGCTTCCATTGCTGTTACCACCTCATTAGTCAGACTGTCAATAGCATTCTTAACCGCATTAATTGCTTGACGAATTTGGTCCCCTAGGGTCTGAGCAACCTTGCTGAGAATTTCCACTAATCGTTTCGGAGCCTCCTCGATAATTTTGATCACATTGCCAATGTCACCAAGAACAGTACGAGGCTGCTCTAGTAATTTGTCTAAAGCCTGGAGAATTTCCCCCAGAGGATTGACAATCTGTCGGTTGAGTTCATCGGGAATAACTTGCTTGAAGTGAGCAATTACCTGCTGAGGAGAAGTGCGGTTGGCACTTTCCTGCAAGCGATCGCGTTGGCTCTCATTCCCCTGGAGTCTAGTGGTGTCTGTAACGATAGTATTGACTTGTTCGAGAACCTCTTGGGGGGAAATTGCAGTAAAGTTTTGATAAAGGTTTTCCAAGCGTTCTCGCAAATCTTCATAATCTACAGCAATTTCTGCTGGTGGAGTTGGCAAGTTAGCTAATGGTGGTGGTGCTTCTAGAGTTGCTACCACCTGCTGATAAGCTGTCACTTGTCCGGCAACGCCATCGGTTGCTAGATCATCGGGAGTCTGGGTGGTGTAAGTTGCGATCGCTCTTTGGAGTTCCTGCAATTGCTGTGTCAAACCCTTTTCATCAACTGCATTCACCTGGGTCACGATCCCATCTCGGATTTTCTCAACCTCTTGAATTTTTTCGGTAAAATTGAAGCTCAATATCTCCTGCAAAGTGTTCCAAAAATCTGACTTTAGGACATCTGACAACCCGATATTCGCCATCAGCTTATCTACTTGACTCAAACCATCGGTCACTTTCTCCACAAGCTTCTCGACAGGTAAATTATCTAGCTGAGTTTTGACAGTTGTCAGCTGCTGGTTCAGGAAATCTGTGATAATTGTGGGGGATAAGGACTCAATCACCCCTAACAATTTTTGGTATAATTCTTCTAACAAATCCAACAATTGCTTGGGATTAATCACTTCTAGTTTGTCAAGTATATTATCATAAAAGTCTTTAACTGGTTGAAGAAGTATAGAAGGCTTGTATTCATTTAATTTATCCACGAGAGGAGTAAGATAGGGGTCGAGAAAATCAACCACCAGAGTACCAGGTTTTAACGATTCAATTTGGTCGTTAATTTTATTAAATTCCCCTTCAATCAAAGCCACAATATTGTCTAAGGGAGCTAAAATCTCATCAAAGGCAGCTTTCAACTCAGGGTTAACGACACCCGGAACATCCACCGCTTTAATTACTTCTGTTCCCACTTTTAGTGCGGTTTTAACCGGGGTACTAAGGGTAGAGACATCAACCGCTTTTAACTCCTTCTCCAAGTCATTGCTTTTGGTCACCACCACTTGAAAGGCTGGTTTAAGGGACACTTTTTCGAGATTGTCAGTAATTGTCCCCATACCCTGTTCAGCTTGTTCTAGGGCATTAGTAATCTGAGGACTGTCCAAAATGTCAGTAACTTTGTCAAACAGCTGATTGATTTTTTGTTCTAACTGCTCCCGCCCGTCCCCGTCGAGGTCGGCCAGCGCGCCCGCGGCGTGCGTGCGGGCGAGCGGCTCGTCGTAGGTCCCGTCGCCGTTGGAGAGCAGGACGCCCAGCGTCCGTGCGGTCAGCGTCACGAGGTCCCNTGCTAATTAAGGCACTCACCATCCAGGCTAAGGTTTTTAGATGGCGCAGATCGAGGGTAGCTGCTGTATTGACACAGAAAGTCTAACAGTTGATCATGAATTTGGGTAGAGTTGGACATGCTCCGATGGGCTGGTTGTGTAGTGACTCTAGCCTCGCATATCCCTCTACCCTTTTTGATCGAGTCTGGCCTTCCCGTAGCGTGAGCAAAGGTCAATCGCTCTTTTCTACCAGTTGTCTGAGACCTTCCCCTCAAAACCTGCATCCCATCACCCAGGCATAATCAGGCTTTGAGGCACTTGTGTCCGGCAGTCAGCTCTGATGCACTACCCCGCATTTCCACAATTTGAACACCTATTTCCCAAGATGAGAATTGCTAGTTTATTTATGTCCGACTACTTAGACCAGCGCGATATGCTAAACGTAATATACTTGCCTGACTAGTTACAATATTACGTTTAGTAAACATTTTACAGAATATTAGGCTTTACAAAAAAAAATCGGATAAAATCCATTAATAGAAATAAATTGCGTTTTAGAATGTCTGAAAAAGCTATTTTTAACGATAATAATACTCAAGATAATAACCCCAGCTTGGGATACTATCCACCGCCTGGCTGGGAATGGCAAAAACCTGCTCCTAAAACTTATCTTGAAAAGCACGACCTAGCTAAATATGCTCGTGTCTGGATTCTTAATCTGGTTGAGTTCGTTCACTGGCTACCATTCGTACCTACGTTTATTCTGTCTTTCCTAATCTTCCAGCATTCCAGTGAACTAGAGGCGCTTCTAGGCAGCGACATGCAGGTATTTTTGCTCTTGCTCGCTCCCCTAGTGCAAACATTTGGAGGGCTAATGGGGATTACCATGCATGAATATGAAGGCTGGCAAGTCGTATTTTTTAAAAATCCCCTTGATACAGATTTCGAGATTAGAGACTTCAATAATGAATGGTTGCGTGAAGTGGCCTATAAGCTATTGTTCTTCATGCAAGGTGCAGGGCTTTTAGCTTTTTCATTAGGTGTCTTTGGAATCAACAAAATTACTTTATTATTCGCGATTATTAGTGGTGTCATCGCGTTCATTGGTCCCCAAAATCCAAAGGCTACCTTTAACTTTAATGGTCAGCCAGTCTTTCCTCTAGCGGTATCAATGCTGGTGGTGTTTATCATCAATGCCCTTGTCAACTTTGTGGCTTATATATTCCTGTTTAAATCAGCTCTTGTAGCCGCCAATCTACCGATTTTTTTAGCAGGCATTGCTCCAATTTTATTAATGCTAGGTGGGGTAATTGAGGGTGTTGTCGCTGAATCCACATTTAACCAATGGTGGCATTTTACTGCCGTCATCTTCCTGAATATGGGTATGGTTGCTCAGATTTATTTCTTTGGTCTTCTATGGTAAAGGTATCATGTATGTCCACAGAGCGGTTGATAAAGACAATTCAATACGACTGTGAGTAATTTAAGGATCTCGATCCAACCAAATAATTATGTTTTCACCCAGTTTTAAATAAAGGAATAATGATCGATCGATCGTTTGAGCTTATCCAAAACTGGTATTAATTTCTTTGAATTCCTAGCAAGAAAAAACGAAATGAGCCTCAGATAATGTCTAATAATAAACCCTTAAAGATTGCCCGTAGTTTTTGGTTTTTAGGCTTGTTTCAGGTGGCTCACAGTATTGAAGAAACTGTAAGCCAACTATACCTGAAATTTGCTCCGATGAGCGAGGCGATTCACAAGATATTTCCTTGGTTTCCCATTTTTGAAATCGGCGCAGATTTATTTGCTTCCCTTAACTATGTACTTATAGGATTAATTCTCGGTTCGGTTCCAGCAGCTGAGAAAGGAACAAAGCTTGGCTTTACCTTGATGTGGGTTTGGGGTATTGTCGAGCTTTTAAATGGCGTTTTTCATATCGGCACCTGGATCGTTACCGGATCCTATTTCCCAGGGGGAATTACTGGACCGATATTTTTCGTGATTAGCTTGATTTTCCTCTTGAGGCTCAATGCAGTTTGTCGAAAAGAGAACCTTAGTAAACCTAGCAACTGGTTTACTGGTTTATTTTGGTTAGGAACAACGTTAAGCCTGGCAATGTTCATTACCACGGCACTGTTAGCAGGATTGACAATCTTAACAACAGGCAAGTTCAGCGAAAACATAACATTAGCCCTGTGGATTGCTACAGCTGTTGTGAGCTTCCTCTTCATCTTTGTTGCGGGGATTCAGCTTGCCTATCGATTTAACTGCACTGGCAAGCCGATTGTTCTAGAGCCGAAGTTTGACAAGACCGGACCTACCGTTGGAGTGATTTACATTCAGGGAGAAGGAATTCCTGTCGATCGTTATGTTCCAGTGGCTGAAGCCATTCAAGACGCATCTACCGATCTACAAATTTGGGTAGGGTTGCCCCGGTTTCTGGGTAAGTCTCCCATTCCTCGGGAGACGGGATTGGCGGTCAACCAGGCCCTCCGGGCCATGAAAAAAGCTGGTATGCCCAAGACTGCTAATTTGTTCTATATCGCTCATTCTGTCGGCGGAATTGCAATTCAAAAATATATCAAAGCCTATCCCGAACGAGCAAAGGGGCTGATACTGACAGGGTCATTTTTAGGGAAATGGAATCTTTCTAATCTAGATAATAACGGGCACACAATTATTTGTTACCCAGTCCCTGTCCTGACAATTGGCGGTACGTTAGATGGTTTAGCTCGCATTACTCGAATTGCGGCAGCTTACTGGTATCAGCAGGAAAATCCATCTGAAAGCAGCGATCCCGACAACTTTCCAGTTGTTACAATCGACCAAGCTACCCACATGCAGTTTGCTTCTGGACCAGCCACTTCTTTCGTAAAGGCTTTCGATCTAACACCCCAGGTAGACGATGATACAATACACAAGAAAGTCGGTGAGCTTGTGTATCACTTTATACGCACTAAATTACCTGAAACTCCTAGTGAAGTACATACAGAATTCCTGGCAAATAAGCGCAAAGCAACCAAGCAAACTTTGGAGCCAATCATTAAGGCCTTCATCGATGAAGGATATAACGGTTTCAAACCTGCCTGTTATAACCGTCAGGACGATAATACCCGCACCGATCCCTGCTGTACTCCTTTCTCTCCTTGGATTCAAGATCACGCCAATGAGATTATGGCCGGTTCAAAAGATTTACCACCAGGGATTGATCATTTTGAACTCAATGCGATCGATAGCTTTCATCGCTCTTCTTCAATTTTGCCAGTTCACTTACCCCAAATTCGCAATCAATGTAACGGGCACGAACCCTGTAAGTTAACCATTACCAGCGTGACCCAAGCGCTATACGGTATTCTCGATGCCTTAGATACAGGCTTATTTCCGATCGCAGCTTTCTCTTTGCGGACAAAGCTCAATTCGCGACAGAAGTTTTGGAAACATGCTGGGGTTCCCCACCCTGACTATAACGAGACAGACGGTCCTTCGCGGGGGGCAGAAATTAACCAGCATGTGTATCAATGGGCAATTGATAATGCTAGCGAATCCGCGCGATTACAGTTCGAGCGGTTAGGGGTTGAGATGGTGATGGGAGAGGATTTTATTCCCGTGATCGCTGCCGGGCCATTATGGCTTTATAACTATCCAAAGTTTGTCTATCTCATGGAGGATAAGAAGGCTAAAAATAGCTTGCCCAAAGCCCTTCAAGTTCGGTCTACCGTACTCAAGACCCCAATAAACTACTGGATTAAAGCATCCGCTGGGTTTCACTACTGTCAGTTGCTTTCACCAGCAACAGTAACCGAATGGATATATGTCGATAGTTTACGAGCCAAAGGCTCTCTTTCTGGAAATCTGTTTATTTACGGTCCTTGGGGAGGGCTGAGGAATGTCTTGAGATTCTTCCTAAGATTTACTTTCCGACAAACTAGAACGACAAGTCTGTTCTTAGATCGAGACTAAAATCGATGCTTAACTTATTGCAGTTAGTATTTAGGGTATCGTAAGCGTCGTGTCACTTCGCGGTTTTAACCCGCGAAGTGACACGACTCTTAGAATCCACGCGGTTTTAACCCGTGGAGAGTTCAAGTTGCCGTTTCGCTTCGTACAACATCAAGGCAGCAGCAATCGCTACGTTTAAGGATTCTACCCCTGGCATCAGGGGAATCTTAACTTGCTGATCTGCGGTGTTTACTAAGTCTTCTCTAAGTCCAGCTGCTTCATTGCCCAGGAGTATTAAGCTAGGACAGCGCCAATCTATGTCCCAGTAACTGACCTTAGCATCTGGTACTGTGGCCACTACTTGTATGCCTTGAGCTTGAGCTTGAGCTACGAGGGTGGGCAAATCCGGGGTAACTGCTATGGGCAGACGGAACCACTGACCGACTGAGGCTCGCAACACTTTAGGATTATCTAGCTCTACACTATCGGAACTGAGCCACAATCCTTCTGCACCAGCGGCTACCGCAGTTCTAATGATTGTTCCAAGATTTCCTGGGTCTTGTATAGTTTCTAGGGCTAGCCCTAGGGATAGGGAATTGAGGGGTTTCGGGGAAAGGGGAATACGGCTTGCTGTGGCTATCACTCCATCTGGCTCAACTGTAGTAGCGATCGCTTTTAGTACAGACTGACTTACTACTTCGACTCTTTGAGACCGAACCGAAGCATCTTGGGATAGTTGTGGATGAGCGTCAAGCCATTCTGGTGTATAGCAGAGGGTGACTAGGGGATAATCTACCGCACAGGCTTCTGACAACAGGTGGGTTCCCTCCAACAGAAACAGGTCTTGCTGCCGACGCCCTTTTACTCTGTGCAGCTTGCGAATTTCCTTGACTAGGGGATTCTTAGTGCTTGTCAGCATACAAGTCTGGTTAATTATGCGGAACCCGGGACTTGAACCCGGAAGTCCTTGCGAACACTAGAACCTGAATCTAGCGCGTCTACCAATTCCGCCAGTTCCGCTTTTGTTGGCGTTATAGCAATCGTTGGTGATTCCGATGGTGGTCAGTTCTGATTCAGAACTGTCACGATCCATGATTCAACTTAGGATTGCTAGTGGGCTTGCTCTTTTAGCTCACCGGTTTTATAGTATACAGCATTTACTGGGATTGTGACTACTCCTACATCAAATCAAAGATTATGATGTAGGCTTGTCTCTCCTCACGAATGAGACTTACTGTTCCTCGATATCCTGTATCGATTTACCACAGCCATTTAGCGGCAGTCCAACCGCCATCAATCTATTATACCAAAACCAAGAGACCCCGTCAGGTAATTCCCCTCCCGCGCTTCATGGGCGGGTATAACGGGAGACCCCTTACCTGAGTTGGACAAGAAACTTGTCGATAGCCGCAAATCTGGAAATTTCCCGGTTTAGATTGCCAACTACTGAGTATAGTGGAAAACCTTACATTCGATCAAGATACTTGGAAAACTAGACATTTATAAAGTTTCAGGTAAAATCAAAACCAAATTTAACATTTCGCCAGAAATTACAATGATTTTGGAGGATAGACCCATCAATCACTCTCAAAGCCCGATACATCCACAATCTCTGTCCCAGGAAAACGAATCGGTTCTCAAGATTTGGGGTAGAGCGTCTCTCCACGGACAGGTAAAAATTAGTGGAGCTAAAAATTCTGCCTTGGCAATTATGGCAGGGGCTTTACTGTGTTCTCAAGATTGCCGACTGCGTAATGTCCCGTCCCTAGTAGATATCGAGCGGATGAGCCAGATTCTTGCTGCTGTGGGAGTCAAGCTCAAACGCAATGGTGACATCTTAGATCTAGATGTCAGCCATATCGGACAATCAAAAGCTCCCTATGAGTTGGTTAGCCAGCTGCGAGCTAGCTTTTTTATCCTCGGTCCGATGCTAGCCCGATTGGGAGTGGCACGGATACCACTCCCTGGTGGCTGTGCGATTGGTGCTAGACCTGTAGACCTCCATGTCAGGGGTCTACAAGCTATGGGGGCTCAGGTTCATATTGAGCATGGCATTGTCAATGCTTATGTGAAAGGCACAGGTAACAACAAGCTAAAGGGGGCGAAAATCTACCTGGATTACCCCAGTGTCGGCGCAACGGAAACTCTGCTGATGGCAGCGACTCTGGCAGAAGGGGAAACCACCCTTGAAAATGCGGCTCAAGAGCCAGAAGTGGTGGATTTGGCGAATTTCTGCCGAGCGATGGGAGCTCAAATTAGTGGTGCTGGTACTAAAACTATTAGTATCTCTGGGGTTTCTAGTTTACATTCAGTGGATTACCCAATTATTCCTGACCGGATTGAGGCTGGCACTTTCTTGGTAGCTGGGGCAATTACCCACTCTGAACTGAGCCTTTACCCAGTAATACCGGAACATTTAACTGCTGTGATTGCTAAGCTACGGGCAATTGGTAGTGAGGTGATGGTTGAGGAACCCAATCGCTTACGAATTATTCCTAATAAACTAAGGGCAACGGATATTGAAACTTTGCCTTATCCTGGATTTCCTACGGATATGCAAGCCCAGTTTACGGCGTTGCTGGCTCTGAGTGAAGGAAACTGTGTGGTGAGCGAAACGGTTTTTGAAAATCGGCTGCGTCATGTTGCTGAATTGAATCGCATGGGGGCGGATATCCGGGTTAAAGGGAATAATGCGATTATCAGAGGTGTGCCAATGTTGTCGGGAGCACCAGTAGTGGGTACGGATTTACGAGCATCTGCTGCACTTGTGGTAGCTGGGTTAGCGGCAGAAGGAATAACTACGATTCAGGGACTCCGTCATTTAGACCGGGGTTATGACGATTTGGAGGGTAAACTCCGACAACTTGGTGCTAGAGTAGAACGGGTTCAGGCTCAGATAGAGGAAGAGGAACTTCCTCCGACTCCCACTAATGCCATGACTGCAACACCTTAGTAGTTATAGTCATGAGTCATTCAGAAATTGTTAATTGTTAATTGTTAATTGTTAATTGTTAATTGTTAATTGTGATCAATTTTCAATTTTCAGTTTTCAGTTTTCAAGATGTCTACTAGAGCTTGTTTTACTGTGGGATACTGATATTCCCATCCATAACTAGTGCTTCGTTTGGGTAGCACCTGTTGACCTTCCAAGACTACTGTGGCTCCTTCTCCCAGCAGGGCTTCTAGGGCAACACTGGGAACTGGTAGCCAGGAGGGACGATTGAGAACATCTCCAATGGCTTTACATAGTTCAGACATCAAGACAGGATTGGGGGCTGTGGCATTGAAAATCCCTTCCATGTCTGGTCTGGTTAGGGCAGCTATGATTAAGTTGACTAAGTCATCTCGGTGAATCCAAGAAAACCATTGGCGACCGGTACCGATTGGCCCTCCAGCAAACATTTGAAAGGGGGGTATCATTTTGGCTAAGGCACCGCCATTGCCCAAAACTATTCCGATGCGCAGAATCACTAGTCGCACATCAGCTTCTTTGACTTTCTGGGCTTCCCCTTCCCAGGCTTGACAAACCTCTGCCAGAAAGTCGTCTCCAGCAGGACTTGTTTCATCAAAGGTGACTGTTTCACTAGTGCCGTAGTAACCAATGGCAGAAGCGTTTACTAATACCGTGGGTTTAGGGTCAGCAAGAGCGATCGCTTCCACTATTTTTTGGGTCCCTAATTGGCGGCTATTGAGGATTTCCTGTTTACGGGCTGGTGTCCAGCGCTCCTCAGCAATGGGGGCTCCGGCTAAATGGACTACACCATCACAGCCTGCGATCGCATTTTGCCAATCCCCTGATTCGGTGGGAGTGTAGGTAATAGTTTCTAGATTAGGAAATTGCTTCCTAGCTTTAGCTGAGTCACGGGTTAGGATTAAGGGTTGATGTCCTTCTTCCTGTAGACGCTCCACTAAGCGCCTACCGACAAATCCTGTTGCTCCAGTAATTGCGACTTTCATAGGTCATCCTTGATACTTGATATCGTGTCTGATAGCACACTTATGGCTTAGGTTAACCTGGAACGGAACCCGAAGACGGGGGGAAAGGTTTAGGATGGGAAATTATCCTTCAGTAGATGGTTTGGTTTCACCGTAAGCCATGCCGTTGGCTTCAGCGTACCGATTCATGAAGCGCATGAAGCGTTCCCAGTGGTCGTCTTGATCAATTTCAACTTTACACTCCACTCCTGCTAGGTCATCTCCTTCTGGACCACCGAAGCGAAATTTTATTGAGGATGGAGTCATATTAATGACCCCTTCTTCGTCTGTTAAGACCATTGATTGAGAAAATCGGTTTCTATAACTGTTGAATTGTTCAATAGCCTTTAACTTTTCAAAGGTCATCAAGACGATGCGGGCTCCTGACCGTCGGTTTTTTCTGAGGCTGACGTCACTCAGCTGTTCATAAATACCGTCAAAGAATTGGATGGATGGTTTTGAGGAGTTCATTAGAAATCTAAAAATATGCTTAAATTTTAGTATATCGCCTTATGAGGGGTTGACAAAAGTATTTTTATAGGAAACAGGGAACAGGGAACAGGGAACAGGGAACAGGGAACAGGGAACAGGGAGTAGGGAGTAGGGAGTAGGGAGTAGGGAACTAGATTAGATGGCTTTGCTCAGCCTACTTTAATTGGTATTTTTTGGATTTATAGCGTTTCTAGGACTCATGAGGTACACATTATTTTTTCCCTCTTCCCTCTTACCTTCCCCTCCTCGGAGGGGTTAGGGGTGGGTTCCTCTTCCCTCTTACATGCTCCGAAGTCCCTGCTCCGTTCGCGTAGCGTGGCCAACGGCCTCAGTCCCTGCTCCGAAGTCCCTAAAAACCATAAATTTGTACCTCACAAGTCGTAAAATTGCTATACTTATTATGATTTACAACACTTTTGCTAAGCAATTATTTTGGATATTATTTCCAGTTACTTTAGGATGTTTAAGGATAAAATATAGGTAGTTTTTTGATAAAAAGTTTATGAGCAAGTTTGGTAATTTATCATAACATAAAAAAGTAGCTTGCTTTCTTTACTATTGCTATTAAGTCCCTGCTCCGAATTTCCTCAAAACCAAGGAAGACTAACCACAAATGAACCGCCGCCGCATTCTTAAAACTGGACAACCTTACAGCTTTAGCCAATATTTTGATCTTCCCTTTACCCTAGAAGATATCTTGGCTGAATTTGACTGTACCCTTGTGCGATCGCATATCGATCTTCCCCGTCAACCCTTCACTGCTGCTATTGAACCCCTGCTGCACCAACTCCAGCGTAACCGCAAGCGCATCGAGCTGATCAACGAAACTGCCCGTCGCGAAGCCTTGATCGCACCAATTCTGTTTGAAGTAGTGGATCTAACTAATCACCGCATTTACATTGAATATTCTATTGCTGTTAGCGAACACCTGCGGGGAACCTTAGATTATTACATTGCTAACCATAACGTGATTGTGATCGAAGCCAAACAATCTGATCTGGTACGGGGCTTCACTCAACTGGCGGTGGAGTTGGTTGCCCTTGATCAGTGGATCGAGTCTGACCAGAGAATTTTGTACGGCATTGTTACCACCGGAGAAGACTGGCGTTTCGGTACTTTTAATCGCCAAGAACGTTCTATACAACAAGACCCCAAGCGCTACCTCGTCCCAGAAGAGCTAACCGAGTTGCTGGAAATTTTAGTCGGGATTATGAATTGAAACGGTTAATTAGAAAGAGCCATAGCTTGTAGGGTGGGCAAAGAAAGTTTGGTTAGTGTTGAGTGGTTTATATTAGATGACTTTGCCCACCATAATTCAATTATTATTATTTACTCTTGGTATTCTTGTAGGGTGGGCAAATAAAGTTTGGTTATTTTTGAGTCGTTTAGATTAGATTACTTTGCCCACCAGACTTCAATTGGTATTTGTTTTCGTTACTGAATTGAAGTATGAATGCGCGATCGTCTGGTTTTGGTAAAGCCCCCTAAATCCCCCAACTTTGGGGGACTTTGAGAGTTTTATAGCGTTTCTACCAATTATGAGGTACACAGGATTTTTTACCTCTTGCCTCTTGCCTCTTGCCTCTTGCCTCTTGCCTCTTGCCTCTTGCCTCTTGCCTCTTGCCTCTTGCCTCTTGCCTCTTGCCTCTTGCCTACTCCCTACTCCCTACTCCCTACTCCCTACTCCCTATTACCTTTATTCTATACTAATAGTGTCACTCTCTTGAAACTGTCATGATTGCTGATAAAAGCCCCAATTACATTTCCAAAGAAGAGTATCTATCCTACGAAGAAGATAGTGCCATCAAACACGAGTATAGTGATGGAGAAGTCTATGCCATGGCTGGCGCGAGTGATGCTCATGTTACTATTGCCCTTAACCTGGCTTCAGCCTTAAGAAATCATGTCAGGGGCAGTGGCTGTCGGGTTTATATGGCAGATATGAAAACTTATGTCGAAGCATCCAATAGTTATTATTATCCTGATGTTTTCGTGACTTGCGATGCCAGAGACCGAGAATTGACTAATTATAAAAAATATCCTTGCTTAATTGTAGAAGTTTTATCTCCGAAAACTGAAGCCTTTGACCGGGGTGATAAATTTTCGGACTATCAACAATTAGAGACCTTGGTGGAATATGTTTTAATTAGCCAAAACCGTCAACGCTTAGATTGCTTTCGCCGGAATTCTGAGGGAGTTTGGACATTGCAATTTTATTATCCGGGCAGTGAGATTCATCTAGAAACTGTTGATTTTAGGACTAGTATTGAAGCTTTGTATGAAGATGTGTAGCAATTATCATAGCTATGAGGTACGGAATTTGTGGATTTTAGGGAACAGGGAACAGGGAACAGGGAACAGGGAACAGGGAAAGCGCACGAGCCTTAAGCTAATAGGTGAATGCTCACTTTTAGAATAATTTCAGGCTACCTCTAGTATCTTTGGAGTTGGTAACTCTTTATTAACTTGGCTATAGGCGTACACCAAATCCTCTAAAACTTCCTTAGCATTTTCAAGAGCTTCCTCATAGGTATCACCGTGGGTGCGAGCATAATTACCCCATTCAGGTAAACTAGCAACATAAGAGTTATCTTCCTCTGACCATTGAATTAAAATGCTATATTTCATGATTGATCCTCCTGTTCTAATTGTGCCAGTTCTTTGAGTACTTCTATCACTTCTTTCTCTTGATAAGGCTTGGAATCGTTACTATCTTTACCAGACAGAACTACAGGATTTGTGATTCGTGGATGAACCCAATAAGAATGACTACCTTTTCCCCGCTTAGGCAAGAGCGTAAATCCTGCTTTCTGCAACATTTGTTTTAATTGTCTTATTTTTTGAACCATGCCAATAACTATAACATACTTCCTATGGATCCAA
Source organism: Moorena sp. SIO4G3 (assembly GCF_010692305.1). Classification (NCBI taxonomy): domain Bacteria; kingdom Bacillati; phylum Cyanobacteriota; class Cyanophyceae; order Coleofasciculales; family Coleofasciculaceae; genus Moorena; species Moorena sp. SIO4G3. Next base: position 23,685 of record NZ_JAAHIG010000024.1, read on the forward strand.
AAGAATTAAATGCCCAAGAAAATCAGAGAACTAAAATCAATGCTAAAAAAAGCGGGTTTCTCTTATCGTTCAGGTAAAGGCAGTCACACAGTTTGGAGTCATCCTTTATTAAACTATAGTCTGATTCTCTCTGGTAAAGATGGAGAAGACGCTAATAGATACCAAGAAAAAGCTGTTAAAAATATACTCAGAGACTTAGATAATTTACAGAAATAAATACAGATGAAAAACCACTATAGTATCTTAATTCAATGGTCAGACCAAGACCAAACCTACATTGCTAGTTTGCCAGAATTTGGTCCCTATGCTCATACCCATGGCAGCAGCTACGAAGAGGCTCTCAAAAATGCTAAAGACGTGTTAGAGCTTTTGGTAGAAGATTACCAAGCTAGAGGTAAAGAGTTACCTTTATTAAATTAGAGTACTTCTTATTTGAGTATTGAGTTATTGTAAGCATTCAGCTATCAGCGGTCAGCCGTGAGCTAAAAGCTCACGCGTGCGCGAACAGCCGTCAGCAGATTTAACTCAGATTTAACACATGGTTACCTGTTTTATTGATGCAGTTGCTCATGGAGGGAACCCCCTTTGGCGGTGCTGCAACGCCTATTCAAAAGCACCTTAGGTTAATGCTAATAGCTGATATAGCAATTCTACAACTTGTGAGGTACAAATTTCTGGTTTTTAGGGAGCAGGGAGCAGGGAGCAGGGAGCAGGGAAGAGGGAAGAGGGAAGAGGGAAGAGGGAAGAGGGAAGAGGGAAGAGGGAAGAAGTAAAAAATAATGTGTACCTCATGAGTCCTAGAAACGCTATAGCACCTCAAGTAGCATCTCAAGTAGCGCATTAGCTGACCGCTGAATGCTTACGAGTTATTTTAAAACATTACTCACAATCACGATAACAGTAGCACTGGCAATTAAGCCAAACGCTAACTGAATTACCCATTGTGTGGCTTGCTGGTAATTGCTAAATCTTTCATCAAACTTTTTAACTTCATCTGAAAGCTGATCAAGTTTTCGGATTACATCAGTTAATGTTGGTTCTGGCTCTTGATTTTTGTTCGGTTCTGTATCGGTAGTTAGTGTCATCGTTAAACTGCCCTAATTATAGTTATAATTATAACAAATTGGGGGAGCGCTCGCACTATAGCAATCTGTGTCGAAATAGTGATAATTTTTGTTGCATACTCCCTAAAAACCAGAACTTTATACCTCACTCCATTGATAAATACTGTAAAATTATACTAGTTGTGGGGGTAGAGTAACTTAACTACTATAATTTTAC
>NZ_JAAHIG010000240.1:0-13984 GCF_010692305.1 Moorena sp. SIO4G3
TCTCACCAATCAGTTGATCAGGTGTTGCCTTATTGGCTAGGTCAATGGCTTTGTAGTCTTCTCGCTTGGTCTCGACATTAGCAGGAGACTCAGTTGGTTTGGGTTCAGGGGGTTTGCTAATCAGATTGCAAGCACTCAGGATTAGGATAATACCTGTAAGCACGGTCAAGGAAAGTTTTTTGTTAAGCATCTCATACCAAGTTTCATTCAATAGGATTCAACCTAACTTGTCGGCTGTTGACAGTCAACCGTCAAGGGTTAAAACTCAATACTCAATACTCAACACTCAACACTTAACAAAAAACATTATCGTCTCAACCCAAGTCCATCTAATTACTGATGGTATTACTAATGGCATTATTTATGGCGCTTGAACACTGACCCTGCACCGATAGCACCCAACATAAACAGACCCAATGCCGAAGTTGGTTCGGGAACTTTCTTAGAACTCTTAGGGGGCTCTGGAAAATTGCGAAACTTGATGCCAGAGACCGCACCACTTCCTGGTAGTTTAATATCTAGCTTGGTCACTGAATACTCAGGAAGATCGCTGAAACGGTAAGTGGATAGGGAGTTGTCTGTGCCAAGTTTTAGTGATTTTTTCACTTTTGTGCCATCCTCCAGAAACGCTTTAACAAATCCCTTTTTATTCTTCGGATTCTCATCAATGTCTAGAAGCTTGACGAAATCGAGAGAAACGGCTTTATCAAAAACAAAGGAAATGATGCCACCGCCAGCCCAGTCATCGGGTGTTTTATTTTTGTTCTCGTTAATGATTAGGACGTTACCCTGTGGCTTTGTCCCAAAGGAAGGTCCCGTGGCTAAGTCAGCGTCTCCACCCGTGCATGTAATCCCAAAATCAGGTCCGCAATTGCTGTTGAATAACCTTAAGGGATGATTAGACCCTGTGTTACTAGTTATATGCACACCCCATTTTTCCCATTGGTTCCCAATATTTGTTTTAGTCCCCGCCTTGAGAACCTTACCAGCATCATCCTTTTCAAAATCAAGTAAATATTCATTAGCTAGAGCGGGATTAGCACCTAATGTTCCCACAGTAATTAAGGCAGCTGTCAGCGTAATTGTTGATAACTTTTTCATGGTTTTTAAACCCCTCAATACTGACTGAATTTTAGCGCTAAAATCGGTTTGCTTATTATCTTTTTTTGATGATTATGATTAACGCTTACTACCTACTATTCAGGCAATATGTATATTATTATAGTTATTTTATGGTTAATTAACCTATACGTTAGGTATAAGTTTCCTTTTTTGGTATAAATTAGTGATTTCTTTAACGTTTGAGTCGGTTAATTAAAGATTCAGTGAAGTGACCTTCATCCGGCGACCAAAATCGATAGTATTTAAGATTATACTAAACTAGCTCTTAGACTGACCCTGTCAGCAGTCAACCGATATGAGCCTGAGCGTGAAGAGCCTTTAGCATGTCTAGCGTTTATCATATTTATGAGGTACATTCACATGTCTTACTCCTACTCTCTACTCTCTACTCCCTACTCCCTGCTCCCTGCTCCCTGCTCCCTGCTCCCTGCTCCCTAGAACCCAGAACGAAAGTATCTCACCTATTTGAGAAATGCGTGTGCAGAGTGATTGATAGCTACCCACTCTCCTAATCCCTAATCCCGAGGAAAAAGAGGATATCCGTATTGTAGAAAACCATCGAAGCCCTCTGGCTCATGGTTTCTTTACACAGTACGATGGCTTTCTGGGGCTTATTCAAGTTACAATGCAAGCTGGCATAATGTTTTTGCTAGCTCACTAGAATTGATTTAGAAGACCACCCCATGATTCACGAAGTTTTCATGCCCGCCCTCAGTTCAACCATGACCGAAGGCAAAATCGTTTCCTGGGAAAAATCTCCGGGAGACAAAGTCGAAAAAGGTGAAACCGTGGTGGTGGTTGAGTCCGATAAAGCTGATATGGACGTTGAGTCCTTCTATGAAGGCTATCTTGCCACAATCACGGTATCAGCTGGTGACTCTGCTCCGGTGGGAGCCCCGATTGCTCTGATTGCGGAAACGGAAGCGGAAATTGAGGCAGCTAAACAACAAGCTGCCCAATCTACACCAGCTACTGACACAGCAACGCCTCAGCAAGCAACGGCCTCAACCCCAGAACCGGTACAGACAGCTCTTGCTGCAGTTGCTGATACTCCCAGCCGCCGTAATGGCCGAATTATTGCTTCTCCCCGGGCTCGTAAACTAGCGAAGGAATTACGGGTTGATCTCAATACCTTGAGAGGAAGTGGTCCCCATGGCAGGATTGTGGCTGAGGATGTGGAAGCAGCAGCAGGTAAAGTGAGTACTCCCCCGGCACCAGCAACCACCACCCCAGCACCACTGCCGACAGCGGCTGTAATGCCCACTCCCACCCCAGCAACTATGCCAGCACCTCTGCCAGCACCTCCTGCAGCTGTACCCCTGGGAGAAGTGGTGCCGTTCAATACCCTCCAAAATGCAGTGGTGCGGAATATGATGGTCAGCCTGCAAGTGCCTACCTTCAGGGTTGGTTACACCATCACTACCGATGAGTTAGATAAGTTATACAAAAAAATCAAGCCTAAGGGTGTTACCATGACCGGGCTGTTGGCTAAGGCAGTAGCGGTTACCTTGCAGAAGCATCCCCTGGTCAATGCTAGTTATACCGAACGGGGAATTCAGTATCACAGTTCCATTAATGTAGCTGTAGCTGTGGCAATGGCTGATGGTGGCTTGATTACCCCAGTATTGCGCCATGCGGAGCAGCTGGATATTTATTCTCTGTCTCGCACTTGGAAAGATTTAGTAGACCGTGCCAGAACTAAGCAGTTGCAGCCAGAGGAATATAATTCCGGTACTTTCACCCTATCCAATTTAGGAATGTTTGGTGTAGACCGGTTTGATGCGATTTTGCCCCCAGGACAGGGTTCTATTTTGGCCATTGGTGCATCCCGTCCTACTGTAGTGGCTACCCCTGACGGCATGATGGGTGTAAAGCGTCAGATGCAAGTCAATATTACCTGTGACCACCGGATTATCTATGGTACTGATGCTGCAGCCTTCTTGCAAGACTTGGCGAAGTTGATTGAAACTGATCCGCAATCGTTAACTCTTTAAGCCATTAATCGTAGGGTGGGCAGTGCCTAGCAACGCCCTTTGCAAGCTTGATTATCTGTCTGGTGCACTGCCCACCCTTTAAGTTGACTATTTAAGTTGACTTTTTAAGTAGGGTGGGCAGTGCCTAGCAACGCCCTTTGCAAGCTTGATTATCTGTCTGGTGCACTGCCCACCCTACATGAACTGCTTGATCACTAAGAGGGGCGCACCGTTGTGCCCCCCTCTCAATAATATTGTTCACTATTTCCCTTAACAGTTAGCTTTTCGCAATTTCCCTCCAGCAGTAAACAAACCAGCCACAGCGATTAGACCAAGCACAGTAGAGGATTCAGGCACATCTTGTGGTTCCGATGAAGACGGTCCTGGAGGAGCGCCAAGGAAGCCCACTTGGTAGGTGGCATTGTGAGATGTACCATCTTCTAGGTTGACTAGCCCAGATGGTGTGGGAACGAAACCGTAAAGGTATTCAGTTTTCCCATTGTATTCAACCTTGACAATTTCACTAGCCCTTATACTAGGTGGTAATGGTACTTGAAAATCAGGCAATAAAAGAGCAATCTTCTGTTCCAACTGATTAAACGTATCTTCGAACGCATCTCGAGCATCAAGGTGACCTGCTAGACCAATGCTAATGTGGCCTGTTGCGTTTTGGTTGACGTAGGAAATATTGGGATCGCTAAATCGTTGCAATCCTCCATTGGCGCGAAATAGATTATCGAAAGTATTAACTACTACATTGTTAACATAAGATCCAAGACCATGTGCAGTGAAGGCATCAGTGATCCACTGCTGAGCTAAGGTTATGCCATCACGATCAAGATCACTGTTCCAGTCAGCTAATGTCAGACTGCTCAAGGTGATGTCCTTACCACCGATGTCACCGGTTAGGCTAGTAACATCAGTATAGGTGGCAAAGTCGCTGTTGCTCAGAGTTTCACTGCTGGCAAATAGCTCTACGTTTCCACCAGGGTCACTAGCGTCACGTTGCAAGATAGTTGACAAAATAGCATTTTGATCTAAATAGGTATTCGTACCGTCAGATGCATACTTGTAGTAGTCACTACCGGTCAGGGTCGCTCCGGTGAGGCTTCCAGCAACAGCTGGGGTAGTGGCGATCGCACTCATACCGGCAATAATTGAGGCCCCGAGCCAAAATTTCATTACTGTGCTTTTCATTGACATGTCTCCCTTCGAGTTTGTTCAGGTTGCTGGCAGGACTTGGTCTCTTTTTTTTAGTATCGGAGTGGGATGTTAGCGATCGCGTTTTTGATGGGGTTTAAGTTATGTTAATCTTTGACATAATCCTGAGTGCGTCAGTTCCTCAGTCATGAATAGGGCAATATAGCGCTACGGGCAAGGGCTTTAGAAATCGCCCCTAACCCCCCGCGCGTAAGGGGGGCGGGCATGAATGCTAAAGTTTACTACAACAGCTTAGGTGCGCTTTCCGGAGAGGAAACCTTGAAGAGGGTCGCCTTATTACAAAAGTTTTAACCAAAGGTGCGCTTTCCGTAGGCGAATTAAATTCGCCACGGGTCGCACCTCTTTTACGTATAGCCAGTAACCCATAAAGGCGACCCTCTTAATGCGGTAACTTCCTTCCCGCATCTAATTATTAAATTCCCCACGGGTCGCACATTTTTCAAGGTGTATCAATGTCAAACACCTTAATGGGTAGTGCTATAAATTTTGATTCTTGTAGCGATTAGCGATTAGCGATCACCCAAGACCTGATCAGATCATTCACCTGTTCTGGTATCTCATCATGGGGACAGTGTCCTGCCTGTAGATAATATTCCGTTAACTGAGGATAATATTCCCTAAACTTTGCTCCTCGTTCTCTGCTCTTGATCCAAGGATCCCCTTCTCCCCATAGCATTAATAATGGACAAGTCATCTGTTCCAGCAGCACATCGACTTTTTCCCCTTGGGGTGACTTGAACACGGAGGCAAATACCTGAGCAGCACCAGGATCACAAGACGGGCGATAAATCTCGTCTACTAACTGTTCCGTTACCGCACTCTGGTCAAGATAAACCTTCTGGAGGGTTTTTCGAATGATTGACGGTCGCCGCAGGTACTGGAATAAGAGGAAACTTGCCCAAGGTTGTAGAAAAATTGATTTGGTTACCTGATTGAGCACTTTTTTAACAGGATTGACCTTAGTGACAGGTTGAGTATCACTAAACGGTCCAGCACTATTGAGCAATACTAAACCTGCGGCGGAGCTAGGACGCTGTGCAGCCACACACAAAGCTGCATAACCCCCCAAGGAGTTTCCAGCTAAGACTACTGGTTGACCAATCACCTCTGTAATAAAATCATCCAACTGGTCTCGCCACAAATTGCCACTGTACTCCCCATCTGGTTTAGCAGAACGTCCAAACCCCAACAAGTCAATCGCCCAAACTTCAAAATCCTGACTCAATTGAGCAATGTTTTTGCGCCAGTGGTCTGTAGATGCCCCAAATCCGTGAATTAGTAGTAACGGTGGGTATCCTGATGGCTTCTGTCCAGCCTGTACATAATATATAGATTCCCCCCGCCACTGCCAGTAAGTTCCAGGGATGGGAGTATTAGAAGGGGTAGCACTTACCTGGGTAATCACGGTAAACTATTAAGTAATGTTAACTTTTTGATCATAGCGCTCCCTGCCAGATGTCTGATGTTAGACTAATGGCAGTATATAATGGAGAGTTTGTGTAAACACCTAAAATAGAGAGGGACAAGCTTTGTCAGTCGAAACCATTGAGAAGCGTTCAACAGTTCGTAAACACGCGCCTCGCTATCGCGTATTGCTCCATAATGATGACTTCAACTCTATGGAGTATGTGGTGAAAACCTTGATGGAAACTGTGGCGAGTCTGACTCAACCTCAAGCAGTCAACATTATGATGGAAGCCCATACATCCGGGCTGGCATTGGTGATTACCTGTGCTCAAGAGCATGCTGAGTTTTATTGCGAAACCCTGAAAAACCGGGGTCTGAGTAGTACAATTGAACCTGACGAATAAGGGGCAATAGGAGAGATTCTTCCCTTTCCAAATCTTGAAATTATAAAACGTTTTACACCCAGGCTGGCTAGATTATCCCTATACCCAGCACCATTCAGGTTGGGGATGTTTATACTAGCTTTGCTGTTGCTTTGGTTACCCATAGCAGCACCAATATACTTAATTGGTAGCGACCCAAACTCAGTGACAATCCTGACTATGGGGCTAATGTTCGGGGTATTTCTGTACTTAGTCCGAGTTTGGGGAAGGAAGGTTTATCGCCAGCCAGGACTGTTAAAAAAATATGGTTTGCGCCTAACAGCCCAAAACGCTCTTGAGTTAATCAGAGGACTAGGTCTAGGTCTGTTAATGACTCTTAGTATGTTTGGATTACAAGGGTGGCTGGGTTGGGTAGCATTCCAAACCCCTGCACTGCCATGGTCAAGGCTGATTGTAGAGGGATTAATCAGTGCTTTGGCCATAGGCTTCGCTGAAGAATTGGTGTTTCGGGGTTGGTTGCTTGATGAGTTGCAACGGGATTATAGTTTTAACACATCACAGTGGATTGGTGCGATCGCATTTGCGCTGCTGCATTTCCTTAAACCCATCCCAGAGATGATTCGCGGCTTACCGAGATTTCCCAGTTTATTGCTGCTAGGGTTAATCCTGATTTGGGCCAAGGGATCAACTCAAGGAAGGCTAGGTTTATCGATTGGTCTCCATGCTGGCTTAGTTTGGGGTTATTATATTATTGATGTTGGGCAATTAGTAGTCTATTCAGGCAAGGTTGCTCCCTGGATTACTGGCATTAATCGCGATCCTACTGCTGGAATAATGGGATTGCTATTTCTTGGTTTAGTTGCTTGGTTGATGAAGCGCAATCATAACAGTGATTAGTCATATAGCAATTTTTATACTCATGAGGTACAAATTTATCGCTTTTAGGGAGCAGGGAACAGGGAGCAGGGAGCAGGGAGCAGGGAAGAGGCAAAAGGCAAAAGGCAAGAGGCAAGAGGCAAGAGGCAAGAGGTTAAAAATATAGTTTACCTCATAGCTATGATAAACACTATAACTAGTGATTAGTAGTGATTAGTAATTACTAATTAGTGATTGGTATTGATAGTTTATTTAACTCAAAATATAGCAATTATCTGTCTTGATGCAGTCGCTCATGGGGGAAACCCCCAAGACCGCGCTGCATCGCTATGCCATGAGGTACAAATGGATCCCCCTAAATCCCCCTTATCAAGGGGGACTTTGAGCTTGAGAAGCGTACCTCTTACCTCTTACCTTCCCCTCTTGGGAGGGGTTAGGGGTGGGTGCCTCTTACCTCTTACCTCTTCCTGCTCCCTGCTCCCTGCTCCCTAAAAACCAGAAATTTGTACCTCACAAGTCGTAGAATTGCTATAAATAGCAATAGCGAATCAAGCTATTGTTTTGATATAGCAGTTCTCATATTAATGAGGTAGACAAACCTATTTCCAGATCCGCTGTTCCCTTTGGTATAGCAAAAATCCCTGGCCTTGTGTACCTCCCCTATGATGGAAGCAAAACAATTCCGAGCATAGGAGATAGCGGGTGAGTTTGGCAAGAATTTGGGCGATCGCAGCTAATGGTTTTCGGGAAGTGATACGCGATCGCGTTTTATATCTGATCGGCTTTTTTGCCCTAGCCCTAGGCATAGCCCTGAGGCTGTTACCTGAGGTAGCAGCAACCACACAAGACAAAATTTTTCTGGATTTGGGTCTAGCGGCGATGGGTATCCTGGGTGTAATTGTGGCGGTATTTGTTGGTACGGGATTGATTAACAAGGAAATCGAAAAGCGTACTGTCTTAGTGTTAATTCCCAAGCCCCTAAGCCGCGCTGAATTTATCATTGGCAAACACTTAGGGTTATCGGGTGTATTGGCTGTGCTGGTTGTGGCTATGACCGCCATTTATCTGCTGGGCTTACGTGTCTCTAGTATTGAATACCCTGTGGTTAGCATCCTGGTTTCGGTGGTTTACCAATTTCTAGAACTGTCTCTAATCACAGCAGTAGCGCTGATGTTTGGTGTCTTTACTAGTTCACTCCTAGCAACCTTACTGACCTTTGGGGTTTATATGATGGGACACTTGAGCCGTGATTTAGTGGAGTTAAGCAAGTTGAGCGAAAACCCTGGCATTGAGCGGATGACTGAAACCCTATACTTGGTTATCCCGGATTTATCACGGCTCAATTTAAAGAATGATGCAGTGTATGGTGTCTTACCTCCGTTCCCAGAACTATTTTTAAATGGAATTTATGGATTACTTTACATCGTGCTGCTGTTAGCGATCGCTATCCTAATCTTCTGGCAACGGGAGTTTTGATTTATAGCGCTACGCTTAGCGTCAGAAGTCAGAAGTCAGAAGTCAGAAGTCAGAAGTCAGAAGTCAGAAGTCAGAAGTCAGAAGCATAATTTTTTTTTCCCTGTTCCCAGATCCGCTGTTCCCAACAACTACCACAAAGTCTAATTATTACAAATGGGGCATGATAGTAAATGGGGATAATGCTAAAAATAGGGAAAATTATTTATCAAAACCATGCTAGAGCAGAAACTCAAGCAATTAAAAACTATATTTGCTGAGATGGAACGGGCTTTGATTGCCTATTCTGGGGGAGTTGATAGCACCCTAGTTGCTAAAATTGCTTACGATGTTTTAAGCGATCGCGCTTTAGCCGTCACTGCTGAATCCCCCTCACTATTACCAGAAGAATTAGAAGACGCTCGCATCCAAGCCGCTACCATTGGCATTACCCATGAGGTTGTCCAAACCCATGAGATGGAGAATCCTAATTATACTTCTAACCCGGTCAATCGCTGTTATTTTTGCAAAAGTGAACTCCACGACACTCTCAAACCTCTAGCCCTAGAACGAGGCTATCCTTATGTAGTCGATGGGGTGAATGGGGATGATTTAAGGGACTATCGTCCAGGGATTCAGGCGGCCAAGGAACGAGGTGCGCGATCGCCTTTAGCGGAAGTGGGGGTAACTAAGGCGGAAGTGCGCCAACTCTCGAAACAATTAGGACTGCCCTGGTGGGATAAACCTGCCCAACCTTGTCTGAGTTCTCGCTTTCCCTATGGGGAAATGATTACAGTGGCTAAGTTACAACGGGTAGGACGAGCAGAGATCTATTTACGGAAGTTAGGTTTCTCCAATTTGAGGGTTCGTTCAGAAGGAGATACCGCACGGATTGAGTTACTACCGGAAGAGATTAAGGAATTTGTGGTAACCACAGATTTACCGAAGTTAGTGGCAGAGTTTCAGGAGTTGGGTTTTGTCTATGTGACCTTGGATTTAGAAGGATATCGCAGTGGCAAATTGAATCAAGTTTTGAGTCAGGATGTGATTAGTATGAAAGCTTTATAGCAAGTCTTATACCCATGAGGTACAAATTTTTAGGTTTTAGGTTTTAGGTTTTAGGTTTTAGGGAGCAGGGAGCAGGGAGCAGGGAATAGGGAAGAGGAACCCACCCCTAACCCCTCCCAGGAGGGGAAGTGGGAAGAGGGAAAAAATAATGTGTACCTCATAGCTATGATAAACGCTATATAAGTTTGGCTTTTTGTAAGCATTCAGCGATTAGCTCTCAGCTCTCAGCTCTCAGCTCTCAGCTCTCAGCTCTCAGCCAAAGGCTGAGAGGATATCTCCCAAGTTTTTTGATACTGAATTTTGCCCCCCTAGCCCCCCAGCGAGCAATCCCTCGCTGGGGGTTGGGGGGCTATAAAGACTGCTGTCTTCAGGCTAATATTTCTAAATGTTAAATTGGCCAGCGGTATCAAAATTGGGGGACCAACGGGGGCTTGAATGTAGCAAATGAGACTTCTCAGACAACCTCTGACTACTGACTGCTGACTGCTGACTACTGACTGCTGAATGCCTCACGGGGTGACAAGCGCTCTTTAAAATCTTACAGGGGTTAGGTTAATGGGGTTAGGTGAAGCGCGAACATCGTCATGGCGTAGTAGTTGATTAAAACTATCTATGCAGTTGGATTGGTGAAAATTGCTTCAACTGCTGGAAAATACAACAACACGAGTCGCGCTCATTAAACCCAAAACCTAAAACCTAAAACCTAAAACCTGCCTAGCTTTGAGCTTTGTTGTCACCCCTTGATACTGAATGCTTACCATTTTGAGCCCGACCTATTCCTGATACACAAACCGAACTTTCTGGACTCCTTCTATCATTTGTAAGCCAAATTGAGCAGACGTAAACTGATCTAATTCTAAATAGTCATTCATTTGTTGAGCTAATTCTTCTAAGTTAATCACTCCTTTCTCTTCATTCTGCCAAGGTATCGGTGAAATTAAAAATTCATCCATAAGTTCGCCATTCTCATTCCGTAAGTTTTTTGACCATTCGGGAGATTCTACTATAGGCGCATCTAAACCAAAGTGCATAGACTCCGGTTCGAGGTGAATATCAACGGTTTTTACTTCTCCTTGAAACAAACAAATTAACACATCTTCAGCTAAGGTTTCCATTCGTAATAACGGTAAAATATTGGCCTCTGTTTCATCTATAGAATCTACATCTGCCACGGGTGTATCGTAACCATCCACAAGTAAACCAGGCCATCCAGAAACGACTTTTGAACGCATAATAATTCCGGTAATTCTCCGGTCTTGATTAAGATTAAAATCCCGATTAGAACGAATTTGCCGGTCATCGACTACATCTGCACCTGTAACTCTGCCAATACTAAAAGCACCATCTTGTAAGCAGTCTATCCATAGCGGATCGACCCAGAAAAAACGAATTGATTCTGGTGGTAGTAAACGTTCATCGGGCACTAAATAATTAAAGGGTATTCCTTTTAATAACTCTACTCCATTAAACCATTCTTTTAAGTTCGGGGGAATAAAGTTAATGGGTTTATCCACTCGTCGGGAAATTAGGGGCAAATTTGATACCAGTTGTTCTAAGGCTTTCAAGTTTTGGGAATGTTGTCGTTTCCAGTTATATAATTCTATCGCTAACCGTTGATTTTCTAACATTAACATTCGTCCTAATTGCCAAGCAGCAGCATAGGATATATCAAACATGGCAATTTCAGAATCATAACGTAATAATTCGTCTGCTGCCTTGACAGGAAATTGATCATAAGTTTCTGTGTTATAACCCGTATTTAAAGGACCACGATACCAAGAAATTGTTTTACTTCCTTTTCGCAGACCATGAGGTACAGTTATATAACCCTTTGCTAAGTAGTCTTCTGCTTGGGGATTATTACTTTCAGGTAGTCTTGGAGTACAAGGTTGACGGTTGAGTCTTTGTAATAATTGAGTAAAACTCTGATTCGGATCGACACAAGAAAAACTCCAACTTGCTAAACTCACAAACCGGATTAAATTGTCATCTCCTGCCCCTATAAAATTAAAACCATCGTCGGTATAGCGTCCTTCTATGGAAACTAAATGAACAATACTCAGACCATCCGGTTCGGGGAGACGATTAGAAATAATGGTGGCATATTCATTACGAAAAGGTAGAAATTCTTGTTCTAGGATGGGATCGGATGATGATGCTTTCCGCACATGAGCAAGATAAGCTAAGTCATCATGAGTGGGTAAACTATCTTTTACATATTTCTTTTTCACGTCAATGACGGTTACTAAATCTTCTCTTTTTTGTCCGAGTTGAAGTTCCGTATCTGTAGGAAAAAAGATGTTGTCTTCTCCGTCTAGTAATTGCCCAAGGGTAATAGTTTTGGGTTTGGGTTTATCTGCCTCATCTTCAAAATCTGAATCCCGAAATAAAAGCAAAATTAACCAAGGGAGATTTTCATCTTCTAATCCAGGATAACGTTCCCAAGGTAGGGTACTTCTTTTGACTGTAATATGAGGCAGAACGTTAGAATGATCTCCTAAACTTTCTGAGGGAGGAAAAACTGCATAAATCGAGTTAGGAGAGAGGGGTTCAAAACGTTCTCCTTGTACAGTAAACGTGAGTTCCCGCCCATAAGTTTTCAGGTCAGTGTGATTTTCGTTATAAGCGAGAGTTTGCTCAACTTTGAGGTGGTAGTCTCCACTTTCTAATGCAGGTTGATGGAATTGAATAAATTGAACTTGGTCTTTTTCTTTAGATATCATGGTAATTACTTTTTTGATGATAATTATTGTTTAATTGTGAAATCTAGATGTTGATGTTCATATTCATGTGGAACAGGCTATAACTCAGATCTTGCACCTACCCCATAAACCTCTGGTGAAATAGGGCAAAGGGAATAATATTTGATATTAACGCTATCGAAATTGATTTTTTAACCTTTATCTATTAAGTATTATTGTACTGGTGCAAGATATCAGTATAAGCCTGTTTTTTTGAGAGGGAACAGCCCAGAGGGCTATTCCACAGGATTATTCTAGATTAGATGTGGGATAGCCCTCTGGGCTGTCTAATAACATATCCATAAGGGAGCGATCGCTTTACCCTACGCAAATTTAGTGGGCTGCTGGATGTCGTTGCCTCAACTAAACCTACCTACAACCTAACAGTTTCAAATTATGTCTTGATGATATATTTGAGTGCATAGTAAGGAGGTCGGTTTTCGTGATATTCATTGCAACCTACTGATTGAATAGGATAAGCCATGAATAGATTTATCTCATCAGGACTATCATCTGTCTTTGAATTAGAAGTATGTAACCCCTTTCTTACAAGATACTTATAGTAGCTGTCGTATTCATGATTATGGCTTGGCATTTCATCGATTGTTAACTGATGTTTTTCTTCTCCGCCTGTCTCATGAAGTTGGTAGCTGTAGCTATTAAAACTTCCCGAACCAATGATAAATCTTCCTTGTAAATTTGGAACTGTACTCTTGTTAAGCACGTTGTATAATTCTGAATACTGAGTTGTGTTAAATGAACTACCATCGCACCAAAGCCATCCATCGGGGGGATCATCCTTGCCAGCATAAGCAACAATTGTTCCTACAGGAATTACAAATCCGGTTTTATCCTTGATACGTCCATTCACCTCTAACTTCGCTGATGGAGAAGTAGTGCCAATCCCTAGCTTAGAGTCAATGTAAGCATCACCGCTGACATCTAAGTCACTAGTAATTTTAGCATCACCTCTGACATCCAATCTAGCGTTTGGATAATTAGTACCAATCCCTAAATAACCCCAATCATTAATCGACATCTGACAACTTGCAGTACCTAGATCTAGTTCTCCTGTACCAGGAGTACCTCCTTTATACCAAGCAAAGTTCTGATTGCTGTGGAAGAAAACTGTATCTTTTTGGAATCCAATTCCATTACTTGAACCAGATAAATTAATCTTTTGTTGATAATCTTGATGAAAATCCAGCTTCGTATCAATCTTTACACTCTCATTATAAACCAAGGGAGCTTTTTAAATTTGACAGGTAAATTTTCCATCCTTGTAATCTTTAACCCTTTTATAATATAAGTAGAGGTTTGCTTGCCCTGTGGGATGATTTGTAACAATGTTTTTTAAATTGATTAACATTGTTTCTTGAGGAGCTAATATCACATCTGCTGCATTGTTAGGGATAAAACTCCATTGTATTGCTTTAGTTATCGATTCTACTACTATCGTTTGCTGACTTTTGTATTCCCATTTATCCCCTTCAATCTCAACTGAAATATCATTCAGTTTATCTTCAGTTGCCAATGCCCAAGGAGCATCTTCTACAGTTCCCACTTCTAACATCACTATTAATTCAGAGGAAAGCGTGACATCATGATCGTATAGGGGGCGACCGATGAAGGCGCTCAAAGGAGTGAGGATTCCGTAATCCTCCAAAAAGGCTAGGGTTCGAGCCTAGTTCCCACCCGAAGGGGCGTAATAAGATGGGTAACATCGGTTTTTTACACTACT
>NZ_JAAHIG010000241.1:0-13970 GCF_010692305.1 Moorena sp. SIO4G3
CTCTTTCCCTATGAGCGTCTTCTCAATCCTCAGTCTATCTCAAATCAGTTGGTATCGGTATTGAGGAGTTCAACCAAGGTAGGAGAGATTTTGTTATAGGAGATTTGGGTAGACTTGGTAAGTTATATCAGATGGCCATTATCTTAGAAGTCTAATGCCGTCAGAAACAAAATCACCACTAGCCCTAATTTTCTACCTGGCAAACTCAAATCCACGCGCTCAAGCTATTATCTCTATAACTTCGGTTTTGGTCTTTAGGAATTGTTAGGGTCTTGCTGACTCCTAGTCTTACCTGAATTCACGCTCCCAACCAAACCCCTGGCATAATACCACTAACCTTACTAAGGGAAAGTAAGCCATGGCAATGACTTATTTGACCTAACCTAAGATCGTTCGGTGCTCAAGTCCCGCCTAATATGGATTTTGATGAGTTCTGAAAACTACCTCAATCACCCCAATTTTGGTCTACTGTTTCGAGTTTGCATTGTTGAACCACAACAAGAGTTGTTCACTACGATCTATGCCCAGAGACTTTTCTTTTTGGTGAAAAGTACTACCAATGGCATTGCCTTTGAGCCAATCAGTCGTTCTGAGGCTCGGCTGTTGGTAGAAAATCGCCTGCGCTTACTTAGGCGCAGTGGTTCATCGGCTGATTATGAGCAGCTTAGAGTTATCTATCAGCAAACCTTCCAATAAGTTCCATAAGGAAACCTTCCCATGATTGGTTTAATTACAGAACCCATTACCAAGATTCGCCAACAAATCCCACCCAATTTACCGCTGAAAGCAGTTACTAAAACTAGGTCCCTAGAAGCTAGGGGAGGGGCTGATGCTGCGCCATCTGCGGGATTGCCTCCAAAAGTGGTTACGACCTGGGGCTTCTTTTGCTGGAAGCTAAATTTGAAGTACCCACAACCAAATCGAAGGTTGTTGAATGGGTTGGTCTTACCGCCAAAAGTAAGTGCCAATGACCATTGTGAGCGTTTGCTGAAATGAGATTATCGGATGAGAAAGTAATGGGGTAGTATATACCCAACCACATCCATCATCAATATTGCCCTCTTATATATAATGGCATAGCCTTCTGAAAGTTGCTTTTTTCGAGAACTACACCCCGATCAGAAGGCAGATATATCTTTTATATTGATAACCTTGTGGTGTTCTCAAGGGTGAAAATTATTAAGTAAGCTCAGGGGTAAGTTAGACTGTTTAAGTTCTAGTCTAAGCATCTACTAAAGACTGCTGCCCTAGAGAAGGTCGATTATCGGCTTTGCAGAAGCTTACACTAAAGTTGTGATGGAGAGTTGACTATGAGCGGTATTTTTAATAAACTGCGCGATTTCGTCGGTCTGAATGAGCCAGTGGAATACGAATACGAATATGAAGACATTGAGGGGGATGCCTACCCAACTCCCTACCCACAAGAGCAACCGGTTCAACCGCCACCAGAGGAGGAACGTCCGACCAGACGACGTTCTCGGGAGCGGACAACGGTATCAGATGCAGGGGTAGGGCCATCTCCGATCAATAATGTGATTGGCATGCCTGGAGCAGTCAATGGCATTTCAGAGGTGGCAGTGATTGAACCTCGTTCCTTTGAAGAAATGCCCCAAGTGATTCAGGCACTGCGGGAACGGAAGTCGGTGGTTTTAAACCTGACCATCATGGATCCAGACCAAGCACAACGAGCAGTTGACTTTGTGGCTGGTGGGACTTACGCTATTGATGGTCACCAAGAGCGTATTGGTGAAAGTATTTTCTTGTTTACACCAAGCTGTGTTCAGGTAAGTACTCAGTCTGGTGTGATTCATGAGATACCTACTCCCCAGGCTCCTCCTCCCCGTCAGACAGCTCCGTCACCAGCCTGGGGTTCTGAGCCAGATCAGATGGCTCAGTAAGAGTCAGGACAAGACAAGTGTCTAGTGCGCGCGTGAATAACATTAATAGTTGAAAAGAGAGGTGTTGGGTTGCCTATAAAACTTGGCATAATTGGTGGCGGTGTCATGGGAGAAGCCCTCCTATCCCGCCTACTTGCCCAACAACTTTACCAGCCTGATGAGGTCTTGGTGAGTGAGCTGCTGGAGCAGCGCCGTGATGGTTTGGCGCAACAATACGGGATAAGGGTCACTGCCAATAACCAAGCGGCAGCGGCAGCATCAGAGGTTTTGTTACTGGCAATTAAACCTCAGGTATTTGAAGCGGTAGCAGCAGAACTGGTAATGGGTAGAGGTGACAACGGTCACAGCTTAGGAACGTTGCCAATGGTGATTTCAATTCTAGCTGGAGTGCCTCTGGAACGGCTCGAAAACGCTTTTCCATCCCAGTCAGTGATCCGGGCAATGCCTAATACTCCTGCAACAGTTGGGGCGGGAATCACAGCACTAGCTGCTGGAAAATGGGTTTCGCCTGATCAAATGGAGCGAGCAAAGACAATTTTTAGGGCTGTTGGTGAAGTAGTCGAGATTCCGGAACACCTGATGGATGCGGTGACCGGTTTATCTGGGTCAGGCCCAGCTTATGTGGCGATTTTGATCGAAGCCCTAGCAGATGGGGGCGTGGCAGCTGGATTACCCAGAGCGATCGCATTGCAGTTGGCCCAGTCTACAGTATTGGGGACAGCCCAGCTGTTACAAGAAACTCAAATCCATCCAGCTCAATTGAAGGATAGGGTTACTAGTCCTGGGGGAACGACGATTGCTGCGATCGCTAAGTTGGAGAAGGCTGGTTTTCGCTCGGCTTTGATTGAGGCGGTTTTGGGGTCTTATCAGCGTTCTCGGGAGTTGGGAAGTTGAAGGTTTAAAGTTGGAGGTTGGGGGTTGGAGGTTGAACGCGCACGCGTGGCCAAAGGCCAAGGTTGAACGCGCACGCGTGGCCAAAGGCCAAGGTTAAAGGTTGAAAGTTAAAGGTTGAAGGTTGAAAGTTTTTAAGCCTTGGCCTTCGGTTTAGGGTAGGTTGAGAATCGATCAAAACTGATTGATCACGTGAATATTAATATCTATTAGACTAGGCCGTTGTTAGTTGGCCTTGGTTAACCCCATCTGCATCTGTAGTCCTATGGGGGTGTGATTTCAATGGGCAAAAAACTATTGTGCGCGTCATCTAGTTCTGTCAACTAGTTCTATAATAGCAGCTAAAGGATTTATTCGTTGGAACCCAATCGTTTAAAAGTACCGGATCTGAACTACAATAATCACAAAATATTCATAATTTAGTCTGAATGTAAATTTGTGGACTGCATCTACTTGATGACAGACGGTCAAGAACCTGGGAGTAGTGGAACCCCACGGATCTAATTCGGGGGCAAGTCACCTCAACACTTGACCAGCCTAAGTCTCTTTGAAGACTACGTTATCAGCAAGTGTTCAAGTTCCTACCTTGGGATGCGTCGCTAGTCCTAAGCTCTAGAACCAAATTGTTAAACATCTGTATCAGGTTAAAGAAGTGCAATTTGGAAAGTACCGACTGATAACTTTGGCGTTCGCGCAAGCGTGTGCGAAGCACGAGCGCGAACTTAACCGGAGAAATCTGAGTAGGGTATTAATACCCAAAAAAACCTATTCGTACTTCGGAGTTTGCTTGAGTCTGTAATTGCCCAGATGAAAGGCGAATGCAATACGTCGAACTGGTGGACTCCCGTTGGCGGTAGGTAAAAATTTATACACTCAAATCAGACTTCTGCACTGTTTGTGTAAGCAGAGACACTCCTCTGGCATACATGAATGACAGGGGTATCCGTATCTGCCTTTAACAACCCCGATTTTCGATGACAGAATCTTCAATTCCGATTCGAGCCTTACCAAAAACACGCCAACGTTCTCGACCCAATCGCTTAAAATGGTTTTCCTACATAAGTTTGGGTATTTTGAGCAATGCTGCTATTTTGGGTTTAGCTTTTTTTGTGCTCCAGCAAATCCCTCGAACTTACACAAGTAAGGCAGCAGCAATCATACCTGGTGTCGGTTCTCAAGGATCTGTTCAACTCCCTGGAGTCGGTCAAGCTTCCTCCAATCCAGGTGATAAGTCTCCTTACGGATATCTTTTAAAGGTAGATCCACGAGAGAACTACCAGTATATCGCCATGAGTGAAGTAGTTTTAGATAAAGCTGCTGCTGCTGTTAATACCTCAGTCAAAGATTTTGAAGAGTTTGCCAAGCCAAGGGTTTCTTTGGATAGAGGTACCACTATCATAGAATTTGAAGCAGATGGCAAAAGCAAACTGGAAGCTCAGCGAAATACTCGGGCTTTTTATGAAGCGTTAGTTAAACGGATTGATGACTTAAGAGTAGAAGAATCATCTCGTCAGGATAACAAGACGTTGTTAGCGTTAGACTCTGCTAATAGTAACTTAAAAAAAGCCCAAACAAAGCTTTCTCAATTCAAAAAGAATTCACCGCTCAAAATTTCTGAACAAATCAAGAACCTTTCAGAAGAAGTAGAGAGCTTGCGAGTGGAGCGTGCTAATTTATTGGCTCAGCAGCAAGCGGCTACCTCTGGATTAAGGCAGCTAGAAGCTAACCTAAGGTTGTCAACTGACCAAGCAGCCGATGCTCTGATGCTTCAGGATGATGAAGTCTTTAAA
Source organism: Moorena sp. SIO4G3 (assembly GCF_010692305.1). Classification (NCBI taxonomy): domain Bacteria; kingdom Bacillati; phylum Cyanobacteriota; class Cyanophyceae; order Coleofasciculales; family Coleofasciculaceae; genus Moorena; species Moorena sp. SIO4G3. The sequence goes on from NZ_JAAHIG010000241.1 coordinate 4,580, forward strand.
AAGCTTTGGCAAAACTATAGCGATATCAGCGCTAACCTAACAATACTCAATACTCAATGGACACCAAATAGCCCTCAGGTGATTAATCTCAAAGCTAAGAAGCAAGCGGCGCTTGAGGCATTACTTGCTCGTAGCCAACAGCTATTGGGCAAGCGGATGGATGTTCAACGTTTGGATAATCTCAATTTAGGCTTAGATGCCCAGACAGGTCGAGCAAATCTGGCACAAGTGTTAATTAACCAGAGAGCTCAACAACAGGGACTAACCGGTCAAGTTAACACCTTGGCAGAACAAATTGCTCAGCTAGAGTCTAGACTTCAGACGTTGATTGAGAAGCAGTTAACCCTGACTGAGCTTGAGCGAGAGGTGCAAATCTCGGAAGCTATATTTACGGCCAAGTCGGCTCAATTAAACGTGAATAAATCGGATCATGCTAGTGCTTATCCAACCCTGCAATTGTTAGTAGAGCCGAACTTACCGAAAGAACCTGTTGGTAATACTAAAAAAACGGTGATCCTCGGAGCTGTGGCGCTTTGCCTTTTAATGACAACTGGGCTGGTTATCCTGGCCTGGGAAAAACCAAGTTCTAAGACAGACGCTCCTAAAGATTCCACTCCAGTACTTCAACCTGAGTCTTAAACTAGTAAATTCAAAAGCACCAACAATTTGGATCTACCAACAATTTGGTCTAATTCTTGGAAACTGCTAGCACGGACAATCCAATTGGGAAAAACTCCAAGTCTCCTACCTTAATCAGGTCTATGCAGTAACTAATAGCAATGAACCTATCCAACCGTATAATCAAAGGGTGGAAATCTCCCACGCTGCGAGTGATGTCTCTGACCTTCTTCGGTATGCTACTGGCGTGGGTTGCGGACATCTTGATGGCGGCGAAACTGGGGACTAGCCAAACCACAGATGCCTTGATTGTTGCCCTGAGCTTACCGCGACTAATTGATACCGTGAGCCGGGAGGGAACTAGACAAAGCTTGGTTCCAATGTTCATGGAGCGCAGAGATGCTCTGAGTCTCAGGGAATATCATCGCTTAGTCAGTGGTATTGTCAACTTAGCTTTAGTACTTGGTGTTGGTCTAACTGTTCTGTTGGAAATTCTAGCGCCATTGATAATAACTGGGTTAGCCCCAGGATTTTCTCCAGAAGGTAGGGCACAAGCAACGTTTTTGTTTCGGGTCTGTGCGCCAATGGTTTTGTTTGCTCCTGGAATTGCAGTCTTTAGTGTGATCCTCAACAGCCAAAGGCGGTTTAGTGCGGTAGCTCTGCGGAATGCGATCGCACCAGGTTTCGTAGTGGCTGCCATTGGGTTGGCATGGCATCAGTCTAGTATTGCTCTGTGGATAGCGTACGCTTATACCTTGGGATTTGGTGGATTCTTTGTGCTGGTATTTCTAGATGCTTTTAAAGCGGGACACCAACATCAATGGTTGGCCTGGGCTGGCAAAGATGACCTCGTGCGTCTGTGGCAAGCAGGTTCTTTACCCACTATCGGTTTTGTTATTAAGCTCGCCTCTAATCTAGTCAAGAGCCAGATGCTGCCTTCCTTAGTAGCAGTTGGCGGGGTCTCCACATTCTACTTTGCAATTCGGATTGTCTCCGCTGCTCAAACGATTATTGGTGTCAGTATTGCTACAACCAGTTTGCCTGCCATGACAGAGCATGACTTAGCTGGGCATAAATCCCGGTTGGGATCGGCTTTGGGCAAAAACCTGATCAAAACCCTATTAGTAAGCTTACCTGCAGTACTTTTCATTGTGGTATCCCATGGGGAAATCATTCGTTTGCTATACGGACACGGTTCTTTTGAAGCTGCCTCTATTGATCAGACCTCTCAAGTCTTCTTTTGGTTAGGGCTGTCGTTGGCATTTATTTCTCTAATCCCCGTGCTTGAAGCTGGTTTGTATGCTCAGAGAGCTTATGGTTTGGTTGTCTGGAGTATGGTGACCATGGCATTTGTAGGGGTTGCTCTGAGTTGGTTATTTTGGCAAGTTTGGGGATTGATTGGTATTGCTATGAGTTGGCCTGTTATGGCTATTATCTATGTGATACTGATCATCTATCTACTCCATCAAAAGGGTGTTTATCTGCTCACAAACCATCCTAGTTAATCAGGGGTAATAAACTCTATGAATAGTTCAAGGGTTAAACAGCACTCTTACTTGATTATTGGAGGCACGACAAAAGCGGCAACAACATCACTGTTTTATTATCTAGCTGATCATCCTCAAGTTTGTACCTCTAACCTCAAAGAAATTCGCTTCTTTTTGGATAAAGATTATCCGGAAGCTTCAAACTATCGCTATGAAGATGGTCTAGAAAAATATGATGATATTTTCCGTTATGCTCAGTACTCCCATGTCGAAAAAATTCGGATGGAGGCAACACCAGACTATCTTTACTCATCAGGGACACCTCATAAAATAAAACTATCTCTACCAAATGTGAAACTTATATTTATCCTACGGGAACCTGTGTCTCGCTTAATTTCTTGGTATAAGTTTGCTAAACAGAAAGAGTATCTTCCTCAAGATATAAGCTTTGATAACTATGTTGACAAGCAATTAATTAATGATAAGTTTGAGCACGAAAATACCTATACCTATATGCGTTCCCTTGAGCAAGGGCGTTATTCTGTCTACTTAAAGCCTTATTTTGAGTTATTCGGATCCGATAGAATTTATGTAAATTTTTATGAAGAACTATCCCGTAATCCCAAATCTGTGCTTGAAAAAATCTGTGGATTTGCAGAAATTGATCCAACCTTCTATGGGGATTATCTATTTAAAGTGTATAATCCCAGCAAGGCAGTAAAAAATTGGTGGTTTCACCGGAATTATGAGCAGTTTTTAAAGTCGATGCGTCAATATACTCAAAACAAACCCATCCACAAAGTTTTGAGGAAAATTCGACGAGCTCTGGATCCGATATATTTACGCCTTAATGTGCAACCTCAGGAAAAGGTGTCAATTTCACCAGCTATCAAAAATGCTCTTACTAAGTATTATAAACAGGAAGTTACAGCATTGGAAGAACTACTTTGTCGCTCAGTTCCATGGGAGTCGTGGAATTAATTTATAAAAAAACAATAACAAAAAAAACTAACGAAACAACGGGACAGGATATGATCAGACTGATGAGAGAAGAACACTAATTTAGGAGAATATCCATGAAGAAATATGTTTGTACCACTTGCGGCTATGTCTATGACCCAGAGGTAGGGGATCCAGATAGCGGCATTGCGCCGGGAACACCCTTTGAAGATATTCCAGATGACTGGGTATGTCCGGTTTGTGGAGTCGGCAAAGAAGATTTTGAACCGGAAGAAGAGTAGGATTTATATTATCGTAATCGGTGGCACTGCCACCGTGTCTTGATGCAGTCGCTCATGGGGGAAACCCCCAAGACCGCGCTGCATCGCTTTTTTTGATCAAAAATCGTGGAAGGCAAGAACAACCGGTCTCTTAGCAAAATCGCATTCTTGGGACTTAGCAATCTGATACTCCATAGCGCTGCTGAATTTCCAGCAATTTTACCCTGGCCTCCCCAGCATTATCGGCCAACTCAGCAAACTCCAAAAATCGCTTCAACTCCTTTTTCAACAAACTCCGTTCCACTTCCCAAGTTTCTCGTCCCAAATCTGGGGGCAAAACAATCATGTCAAATAACGTTGCCCGTTCCTTACCTGGGTGCGGTCGCAACACTCGCCCCCGCCGCTGAATAAATTGGCGAGGATTGCTACTACTTGCCAGAATTACCGCCGTTTCAATGGATGGAATATCCACCCCTTCATCTAAACATCGAATTGCTACTAACCCCTGCAACTCCCCCCGTTCAAATTGACGACGTAATTCCTCCCGTTCTGCCAACGGTGTCTGAGCAGTGTACGTGTTGACCCGATACCCCAGTTGAGAACCTAGTAACTGGGTTACTGCTGCTAACTGACGGTTGCTTTCATTACTCACTTGCCCATCTACCGAACCATCCCCACAATAAAACAAGGTATGGTAGGTGTTCAGACGCTTAACCATTAACCGCTGCAACGCCCTTAACTTGTTTGCAGCCGCCCCAACTAAGCGAGCTCGTTGCATCAATAACGATGTTAACGTAGTGTCATTTTCTATATCGTCTGCTTCCCCTAATGCCCAACCAATCCGTTGAGTTAACTTAGCATAGGCAATATTTTCCGCCTCTGTTAATTCTACGAACACCGGATAGTAGAGGTAACGCACTAGCGCTCCTTGGCGAATCGCATCGGCTAAGGTCAGTTCTGGTTGTAATACTGAACCAAAATAGTCAAACAACGCTTCTGTGCCAGCTTCATCAAAATACCGTTCCGGTGTAGCTGACAGAGCAAGGCGCAATCCAATGTTACGGGGTAAACTCTTTTCGATGCGGGTAGTCCCCAAATTATGGGCTTCATCTCCCACTATCAGGGTTTTATCAGGAAAATACTTCAGCTGAGACTGGAAACCATCCTTAATCAGGGTAGAATTGGTAGTTATTAAGGTAATAAAGGATTGTTTCCCAACCTGGAGGTTGTATAGCTGGGCAGACAGTTTACTTTGCCAGCTGTAGACACTCTCGAAGGCTAAGATCGGTTCTAGATTAAAGTGTTCGCATTCTCTTGCCCACTGGGTGACCAAGTGGCGGTAAGGGCAAACCACCAGCAACACCTGTAAGCCGATTTTTTGATACAGTTCCGTTGCGATCGCTAAAGCAGTAATCGTTTTACCACTACCCGTTGCCATTTTCAGGGTTCCTCGTCCCCGATGGGCAAACCAATTGGCCACCGCTTGCCGCTGATACTGCCGCAACTGAATATCCGCTGGTATCCTAGGACATCCCTTTGGCGAGTCAGTGTCAAAGGGTAGCGGTAATTGGTAAGCTCCTCCCGATTCAGCTACTTTGATATTACGGGAGGGCTGATAGTATCCTCCTGCTAAACTTCCCCAGTTTCCTGATAGCACGAATGGGAATTTATTGTTCCTCATTGGTCATTGGTCATTTGGTATTTTATAATTGGTATTTAGTATTTTTTATTGGCTATTTTTTATTTAGTATTTGCTGTTTTTTATTGGCTATTTACTACTTGCTATTTTCTAGTTTCCTGGATGCAAGCTTGTCTTTTTCATTTTCTTTTTTACCGTTTTCCTTGGTCAGCAAACACCTCAATTTCCCCTGCCCTAGAGGGTTGGCATTGCACATTACCAATTGGTTGAGAACCTAACCCGGATAGCCCATCCACCTGCTTAATGCGACAAGACTTGGTGAAGGAATAAGAGTCAGGTTTGGTGTCAGGATTTGAACGGGGGCCGTTCCAATTGGCCTGCAAGTCTAAGTTATAGTCAGACCCAGACTGCCTGGATGAAAATTTATAGGTCACTTTCCATAGAGGATCTTCAGCAACCGGTGAGTTTTGCTTAGCTTGATATTCAATCCCCTTCAGCAATTTTTTGTGATTTACTTTAAGCAGGGATTTCTCAACCTCTGACCAAGATTTTTCATTCAACTCTTCTTTCAATTGAACTTCCATCCCCTCTAAGATCGATACACCTCTAGATAGGACAGTGACTTGGGCAGAGGGCAATTTCCACACAAAGGAACTATGGATAAAATCATCACTCAGTAAGCTAGGATATTGCACTAGCCAATTTTGAATCACGAAATAAAACTGTATCCAGCAGCTAATCAGGAGTTGGCTACCGAATAATATAACTAGATATTGACGTTCTGCTGGGGACGGTTTTTTTACCTTAAATTCTACTGCTAAAATATAGGGTAAAGCCGCAATTATTGCTGATATCAATGGCCAACTAATGAACGTCAAGGATGATAATTCCCCTGAGTCGATGCCTAATAAATAGGTACTGATACCATCAATTCTGAGCTGGTATTCTCCAACGTTCCAACTGATTCCGAATAGATAAATACTAGTTAATGCGCCAGTAATCCAGGCACCTAGGGGCAAGCTCTTCTTGGCAATTCTTAGCTTAGCCGCCGCTGCTGTTACCCAGTAGACAAATAAAATAAAGAAAATACCACCACAGCTTGCTATCAGCCGTTGTACAAATCCAGTGGCTAACCCTGCCATTACATAGGAAAACACAGTTAGCCACATTATAGCCTGCCAGGAAAATGCCTTGGGAGGTTTCAGTACCTTTACCACCCAGTCTACCACTGCTAAGCCAATGACAAATTCGAAGAAGGATGTGAAAAATTTCACGACGCTAGTTATCCACTAATGGGGTTGACATAAAGGAAACGCAGAAACAAAAGCAGTAAGATAGCGCTATAGCTACAGGAATTAGCAATGAGGACGACCATAGCTCGATTTTCCCCACCCGATCCTCTCTGACCAGAGCGCCTAAAGGATAATGATTTTTCCTCATCAGAAGCCGATTTGGAACCAGTTGCCTGATCTTCAGCTAGTTCTAAAAAGATTTTGAGTAACCTCAGCCCTGCCAGCTTAATAATAAAGGAAATAAAGAAAATTGCGATCACACTGATAGCGATAAGAGCATAAAAATTGTCTGGCTTATCCTCTGAAAAGTGATCGAAAAAGATATAACTAATCATCTGGCCTTGAAATGCCGCAGGGAGTTGGTCGTGAAGGGCAAAAAAACACCACCAACCTACAATGGTGGAAAGTAGATTAATCGATGCTGCTTGCTGCATGCTGGTTTTGCGGTTGAGTTTTAGCCCTCGTTGTAAGACTACCCCTTCCACCGCAATTACCACCAGCAGGAAGAGAATTTGAAACACGACCGTCTGTAGGGGCCATACAGGTGCCATAATTTTAGGTTTGCTGCTCCATAAAACTTATACAAAACTCGCGCTTAGCTCGTTAAAGCTGTTTACTTCCTGCTTCTTCCGGAACTGTCGGCAGCACTCCGTCCACAGGCAGACACCGTAGAGCCTACGGCGTTTCTCAAATTAATTGCTGCGTTTAAATCTCTGTCGAGACTTAACCCGCACTCAGGACAGTTATAAGTCCTGATTTTCAGTGGCATCTTTTGACGATGCCCACAGCTTGAACACAGTTGAGATGATGGGTAAAATCTGTCAACCATGACTAACTGTGAGCCATACCATTGACATTTGTATTCAAGCTGTCTCTTGAACTCGTAAAACCCTTGGTCAGCCATAGAGGCACCTAGCCTATGATTAGCCATCATTCCAGATACATTTAAGTCTTCAATCACTACCGTGCCGTGGTTCTTAGCTAAATAAGTAGTGAGTTGGTTTAATGTATTTTTGCGGATATTAGCTACTTTTTGATGTTTCTTACCTAGTCGATTGACTGCCTTGTACCAATTGTTTGAACCTTTAATTTTTCTCGATAGGTCACGCTGGCATCTGACTAGTTGCTTCTGGGCTTGACCATAGGGCTTAGAACCTGGGAACACAATGCCAGTAATGAGTACAGCTAATTCCTTGATTCCTAAATCTACCCCTACCACATCTTTTAATTTGGGGGTCGCTAATGGTTCGTGTTCATAATGACAACTCACATACCAACCGTCAGCTTGCCTAGAAATAGTTATTTTCTTGGTCGTTATCTCTGGTAATGGCTCATAAGTTCTCACCCAAGCTAACTTGGGTAACTTATGTCTTATGCCTGATAAATTAATCGACTTACCAGAGTTGTCAATCGTAAAACTGTCATTTCTCCCTTTCTTTTTGAATTTTGGATATCCTCCTAGCCCCTTGAAGAAACGTTTATAGGCAACGCCTAGGGCAATAAAAGCATATTGATAGACTTTAGAGGATAGTTCATTCATCCAAGGGTACTGGGGTTTGACATGGTTGGTAAAAAGCTTCCTCAGCTTACTTGCTGATGGTTTTAGACCTTCTGAGTAAGCTTGCTGCCATAAAGCCAGTCCCCAGTTATAAACCCACCGAGAATAGCCAGCGTGTTTAGCCATCAAAGTTTTTTGCTGATTATTCAGTTTTAGTTTGGTCTTGATAGCTTTGTGCATGTTTAATCACCCTTAGTGATGTTTTTCGTGTTTTTGTTGCCACTCCAACGTAAGAATTTGCATTAAAAACCCTTTGAGCCACATTTTACCTGCACGATTCGGTGAAACTTGGTTTTGTTGACACCTTATGTTGACACCTTATGTTGACACCTTATGTTGACACTTTACAGTTGATTATTTTGTGTCAACCGTCAACAGAAATGGAGCAACTAAACGGGAGCAGGTCTGATGTTCATTAAATTAGACTACCAGTAATTTTCGGATACTGGTAGTGAATTTGAATGAGGGGTCTTACCCCTAAGCCTTTGTCTTGATGCAGTCGCTCATGGGGGGAACCCCCAAGACCGCGCTGCATCGCTTCTGGCGGGTTTCCTGTTAAACTCCATAACCACAGGCTATACATTGAAGCACGACAAGGAACATCTGTAAAGATGCGATTGGCCGTAGGCCACGCTACGCGATGCTCCTAGGTCGCCGCTACGCGAACCCATTTTGTTACATATTTTGTCTCTTAGATACCTGTTTGACCTGCGGTCACGCTTCACGAAGACAATTTAGGGTTTAGGCTCTAGGGTTTAGGCTCTAGGGTTCAGGGTTCTGTTGAAACACTGGGCTTGCTCCTACCTTAGAACGGAGGTTGTCAAGTACCCCTTGTACCTCATACCTAATACCATTAGCCTAGGGCGTGTCATCAATTAAGCCAAATTACAGCAGCAGCCAGATAAATTGCTCCTAGAAAATTCTGAGCTCGCTTATCGTAGCGCGTCGCGATCGCTCGATATTGCTTAAGTCGGGCGAAAAAATTCGTGGCGCAGATGTCGTGCTTTGTACAAATGTTTATCATACTCACGAGCAATAGTACGGTTGCGCTTAGGTGGAATCACGGCTACTTTGCCCTGTTGTTTGAGTCGCGTATGGCACGCGCTGATCAGCATCATATCCCTTGTCAGCCAGCAGTGTATCTGCCGCCAAATCCTTGAGTAGAACATCAGCTCCGTCGAGGTCACATGCTTGCCCTGGGGTCAAGTGAAAACTGAGGGGATTGCCTAAGGCATCGACTAAGGCATTAATCTTGGTACTCAATCCACCTTTACTACGACCGATGGCTTCGGTTGACCCATCCCCCTTTTAGCCCCAGCACTGTGTTGGTGAGCACGCACAATTGTCGAGTCAATCATAGCGTATTCGTTGTCCGCATCATCGGCTAAAGCCTCAAACACCTGTTGCCACACCCCGCGCCTTGCCCATCGGCTAAAACGAGTATGAACCACTCGAAAATCACCAAATCTTTCCGGTAAATCCCGCCAGGGAATCCCAGCTCGATATCGGTACAATACGGCTTCGACAAACAATCGATTATCTTTAGCCGTGACTCCTACCGTCTCTTTTCTCCCTGG
>NZ_JAAHIG010000242.1:0-11086 GCF_010692305.1 Moorena sp. SIO4G3
TGTAGTTTTCTTAGATTAGGGTTAAGCAGAAAGTGTGGGGGGAGAGGAGTTAGATATGCATCCGCTGTTTGTACACTCAAACGTATTTGATCTGGCTTATACCGCTTGTCTATGGCACTGCGATATAGTTGAAACCAGCCTATCGGAGTTCCTCTTACTCATATAAGATTACAGAGGGTGAATTATAGTAATTTTTAGTCTAATCAGGTACATTAACAACAATGAGCAAACCAATGACGAATATCCTTAACGGAGATTTGATTAAACGCAAGCTCAATAGCTTACTCGCCCATCGGGTCCCACCTAAAAGCGATCGCATCAGTAGTTCTATTGTTGACAGGTATAGAGCTATACATGAAGGTTAAAAAGATCCCTGGTTACATCCTTGAGCGGATAGAATCAGCCCTATTTAATGTTTTCCCTGCTAGAAGAAAAAATGCTGGAAATACCCCTGGTTATCTCCTTGAGCAGATACAGTCAGCCCTGCTTAGTGCTTTCCCTGAGCAACAAAAATTAAAAGAAATGCTACAATTCAAATTCAATAAAAATCTGCCAGAGATTGCTACTGGTGACAATTTGAGTGAAATTGTTAACAAAGTAGTCAACTATTTTGATAGGAAAAATAGGTTAGCAGAATTCCTTGAAAAAGCACTTGACGCAAATGGCGGGAATCGTGAATTAAAGGCAATCAAGAAAAAAATTGAAATTACGACTAGTTTACTCGACATATTGTATCCTTTAAAAAAAACAAAGAAGCTAAAGCAACAGGTTTATAGAGATTATTTAAATAATCAATTAGTAGATAATGATAATCCGGAAGATAAAATCTATAAAATACTTGAAAATTTAAATGAAATAATCTATAATTTATATACTATACTTGATGAAAATTTTTATAGTGAAAAACCTATCATAGAATTTGCTTATTTATTGAAAAATAAATATATTTATATTTATCAAGATAATGATGATTTTAAAGAAAATACTGAAAAACTAAATCAATGGTTAAAAACCCAGTCCAAGAGGAGTAAAGCAAGCTATATAGTAAGCTATATAATAAGATTGGTAAGCAATAACCCCTTACTTGAATTTGATTATATAGTATTACGTATATTGCCATTACTCTTCATTAATATTACTGGGGCTTGGATAATAGAATTATTGACTAATCAAGAATGGGTTAAGCAGTATAAAGCCCTTAGCATGTTGGTTTTTATACTATTTACAATTATAGCTATTATTGATTTATTTAAAAAATCAAATTTAAGACTGAACCAAATAGGCTCAGTTAGCTTAGTAATCTTGGTGATAGTAGGAGAAGCATTTATATTTAGCATTCTTCCCACTAAAACAGTAAAGTTACATCAAAACTATCACAATTACCCAGAAATCGTAAAAGTTTTTGAACAACAGCATCTAACTAAACATAATAATTTAAAGAAAATATTTATACATAAAGCTGAAGTAATAGATAAATTTATAAAATCCCCGGGTAAAGATGATGAATCACATGAATTACACGTATTACTTAGTGATGTGGAATGGACCAAGGAGGAAAGATACTTCAAATTTCTCAAGAGAAACTATAAAGGATATATCAAAATAAAAATTATTTATCATGATAATATTACTGGTGATTTTAAAATAAAAAACACTCAAATAATTGACTATTCATTTAGACCTGGTAGTGGGCTCTTATCCTTTGTGATAGGATTCGGAGAAACAGCATATTTGGTGCCTCGACAACGATATAATTTTATTGATAAAATCGAGAACATTATTGAAGAAAACCAAGTTTTAGAAAAGCTCAAATAAATCTGACTAAGCTGTTAAGCATTAATGCCTAACAGCTTAACCAATTATTCAAGGGTTATGGTCTTAGGTAAATCAATTACAAAGTTCAGCCCTTTTGGAGTAACATCGGCGTTAATAGAAACGCCAGCCTTAACAAGTTTATCTAGGGTGATTCCATAGGGTTTCAACTGTTTATCAAAACCTGCATCTTTAAGATAGGAAATCAAATTGACACCATCAAAATTTGCCAAACCCTTCTTGATCACCTTAACTGTTTGATTACGAAATAGACTTTCAAGAAGAGTCAAAGCATCAGAATACCATCCCCGTCCACGCACATTATGCTTACGGTAAGCAACTTGTAAATCGTTATTACGTATGGCAATACCAAGACTAACGTCACCACTAGGTGTTACAGAAAACAGGCGAGTACACTTCTTTTCAGAAAATAGATCGATGCATTCATACTTACGCAAATTGACGGTAAAGGAAAATGTTGCTCCACCATTGTCAATAGACTGAAGATTAATATCGTTTATCTTCCACTTGTTATAACGAGTATTCTTGATGTAATACCCATCATATTGATTGATAGAGTTAACTAAATCTTCCCGGAATTTTTCAATTGGCAAAGTTCCTCGAATTTGTGCTTTGGTTAAGTCCAACTCAATGGGAAATCCAATCTGATTGGTGAATACGTCTAGAGATTGGGCAACGAGGGGAACATTACCATCAGGGAATTGGCTCTCTGCATGAAGATCACCAGCCAGAGCAATGGTTAAACCTAAAGATATGGAAAAAGTACTAAAAATAGTTGCTAGAGTTTTATCCAACATACATCCTCTCCTTTGTCGGTATCAGCTAGTGTTTATTGGTATTTTGAAACCTGTGGAGACTAAAATTAGCTGAACGCCTTTATATAACAAGCCAATATTTTCATTAGGCTTGAATTATTTAAACCCCTGGAAATACTAATAAAATAGCAAATCAATAGATGCCCATTTACTGCTCAGGCTTCGAGTTAATTTTGAGCCTAGTTGTTTTCAAATACCACTATTTATTTCTCAGGCAAAGTTCAGGAGGTTATGCAATACTTAACAAAAGTTAATAAAAAAGAAGCATTAGGGACAGTAGAAAGGAATTATAGACATTGAAGTATAGTTATGGAAAGGGTAATAGTTAATAATCAACAGCGGATCTGGTAACAAAAATATGTCTTAACTTTTACTTCGACTGCTATAAAATTAAACTTTAAACCTTAAACCTTAAACCTTAAACCTTAAACCTCCAACCTTAAACCTCCAACCCTCAACCCTCAACCGAATAAACCCTTCCTTTCCAACCACCACCCCTTCCTTGCCAATGTCGCCATGCTGAATCTATGGTCATTAGGGTATAGAGCAACCCGATCCCAGGTAAGCAAAATCCCAGCAGAGGAGAACATTGATACAGACGCAGTGTGGGTAAGTAAGCTAAAGCCATCAGTAACCATGTCACAAACGATGCGATCGCATTCAGCCAATGTCTAGTCAAGACACTAACTATCAAACCAATCGGGGCTACTAGATAAATTAAGGTCATTCCTATCACCGTACCTACTAATAGCCATGGGGAATACTCTAGTTGGGTAAAAGCCGTGCGAGCAATCATGTTCCAGATACTGGCTAAAGAGGGATATGGTCGTAAGCTGCGAGTTGATTGACTTAGCCCTAACCAAATCCCACCAAGGGCAGAAGGGGAACCAAAAGAAGATTTGGACTGATTACTAAACCTCTTGCAAAAGTATTTTTCTGATAGTCACTGCGCTTTCCTAAGACAAGCAATGGACTCTGTTTTCAAAGATGCTGTGTCCTAACACGAATGGCGATAGCTATAGATACTTGATATAGCCTTTTTATTTGAGTTGTGAACATAGGATTGATGGGAAAAGGTAACAAAGAGTAGGGGGCAGGGAGCACTAGAAAAGAGCTTGGAGGATTTTTTGGTGTTATGAGAAATCAGCAAGATTCTTCATAACCTATTTAGAAATGCCATATTGTAAAACCTAGATACATATTTTTGCGTCATCGCTCCTGTTAGTGAATTGGTAGTCGTAAAGAGCTAGTAGTTTGGCTACAGTCTGGTCAAGGTTTCGGGGGCTCAAATCACTACTGGTGTACCACTATCTTCGGTTGCTATATAAGGAGAAACGCGATGTTAAGGGTCTTGGTGGGTAAGTGCTGTGGGAGATAAACCTGGTATTGAAAGTTTCCTGCATAACTCTTGGTGGTTAGCCAGATAAGTCTATAGATACTGAAAAATCAGCTATCAGCATTCAGCATTCAGCACTACCTGCTGAATGCTGAATGGTTACACCATCTCAATTTTGCCAAAAATTTCATAAAAAATAAGGAGGCAACTAATATGAAAAACACAATTATAATTGCAATAACATCGTTAATGTTGGCTGCAGGTGCAGGTCAAGGATTAGCTGATGAATATAGGACGGGGGAGAAGGAACAAACTTTTCCAGAATCGTTTCCAATTATTCCGTTTCCTATTCCTCATCCAGAAAACCCAGAACTACCAATTCCACCCTATAACTGGTTTACTCCGTGTTGGTGGTCTCCCGAATGTCATCAAAAACAAGAAGTTGAGGAACTTAGAATCCCTCAGCCTCCAGAAGTTGAGGAACTTAGAATCCCTCAGCCTCCAGAAGTTGAGGAACTTAGAATCCCTCAGCCTCCAGAATTTGAGGAACTTAGAATCCCTCAGCCTCCAGAATTTGAGGAACTTAGAATCCCTAAGCGTCGAATAGAATTTGAGGAACTTAGAATCCCTAAGCGTCGAATAGAATTTGAGGAAATTAGAATCCCTGAGCGTCGAATAGAATTTGAGGAAATTAGAATCCCTGAGCGTCGAATAGAATTTGAGGAAATTAGAATCCCTGAGCGTCGAATAGAATTTGAGGAACTTAGAATCCCTCAGCCGACTATAAATTTTCCCAGCCGTTGAACAAGTAACTTTAGAAAAGTTGGCTACGGACACAACGAGCGATCACTGTTATTAACATGAGGATTGTTGCTTAAATAGTCCTGTAGCCAGCTACAACTGTGGATCAGTAGCTCATCTAAATTGAAAGTTCGCAATCCAGAACTATCATTTTGTCCTCCGTGACTGGAGATATAGATGAACACCGTAGCGTCTTGGTTACTCTGCTGCGCTAGATTTGTTAATGCCTGAGATAATGCTGTTTTAGTAGCTGCCCCATCTTTCAATAACTTGACATTATCCTGAGAGTATCCACAATGATGGGAGTCAATTAATAGATCATAAATAGTCTGAGCATCATTAAGAACGGTGTCTGGAAGTTTGTTAATTTTTTCGTAGTTGGCGATGCCCACGACCAGAGCATGGGCATTATCCATTGCTGACATAAACTAATCTTATACAGGGCTAATTTGTTCTAGCTATTATCCAGAAATAATGCCTCTTCCGGACTTACTATAAACTTATAACATTAAATCTTTAACCTCGGGAGCAGGTCAATTTTGTAAGAACGCCTGAACTACATTTGTGTTTTCGGGGCTTGAATAGCGGTCATGAGTTATTTTAGTACATTTGTTCTGCGAATTTGACATGCTCCCTTTAACCTCCAACCTTCAACAGTAAACTTACCCTACGGGAAAGCCAAGGTCGAACAACAGTAAACTTTCAAGCTTCAACATTAAACCTTCAACTTTAAAATTTAAACTTTAAAATTTAAACCTTGGCCTTTCGGCCACGCGTGCGCGTTCAACCCTCAACCGAATAAACCCTTCCTTTCCAAGCACCCCCCCTTCCTTGCCAATGTCGCCATGCTGAATCTATGGTCATTAGGGTATACAGTAACCCAATCCCAGGTAAGCAAAATCCCAGCAGAGGAGAACATTGATAGAGACGCAGTGTGGGTAAGTAAGCTAAAGCCATCAGTAACCATGTCACAAACGATGCGATCGCATTCAGCCAATGTCCAGTCAAAACACTAACGATCAAACCAATCGGAGGTACTAGATAAATTAACGTCATTCCCATCACCGTACCTACTAATAGCCATGGGGAATACTCTAATTGGGTAAAGGCGGTGCGAGCAATCATGTTCCAGATACTGGCTAAAGAAGGATATGGTCGTAAGCTGCGGGTTGATTGACTTAGCCCTAACCAAATCCCACCAAAGCCAGGGCGTTGCTGATTGGTTTTGCTAAAGCCCCCTAAATCCCCCAAGTTTGGGGGACTTTGAGAGTTTTGTTCCCCCCAATTTTGGGGGGCTAGGGGGGCGAAACTTGGTGTATTACTGGATTTAACTGCTTGAGCTAGGGCGCAATCATCGATTAATGCTTGACGCACTACCTCAATCCCACCGATCCGGTTTAAAGCTTGATGGCGAATTAAAATACATCCTCCAGCCGCAGCCGCAGTGGATTTTGTGGGGTTATTGACCCAAGCAAAGGGATACAGTTTTTGAAAGAAGAAGACAAAAGCAGGAATAAGTAGTCGCTCCCAAAAGTCTTGGCATCTGAGCAACACCATTAGGGAAACTAGATCCAAGTGTTCCATCTCCGCTTTAGTAACCAGTTGACGGAGATTGGCTGGATCATGCTCAATATCAGCATCGGTCAATAAAAAATAATCTGGGGCTGGGGTTTGCTGCTGCCCATGACGAATCCCTTGTTCTAAGGCCCAAAGTTTACCTGTCCAGCCAGGGGGTAGGGTTTGACCGGATAATACCTCTAGTTGGAATCGTTGGGAGGATTGGTTGCTTTCCTGGGCAAGGGCTTGAGCAATGGTGGCCGTTTGATCAGTGCTTTGGTCATCGACTACAATCACCGTCAAGCAGCCAGCATAGTCTTGAGCCAAAAGCGATCGCAATGTCGTGGGGAGCAACTCAGCTTCATTACGAGCTGGAATTACAGCACAAACCTTGGGTAAGGATTCCCCTTGACCTAGAGACCTGGTAGGTAATTTCTCTAGAACCAGCCGTTGGTCTGCTCGCCAAAACTGACCCCGAAATCCTAGTAATCCGATCCAAATCCCTAAGGATAGAACAGTGATTCCTAATCCGATTGTATGCATTGGTATTGATAGCTATTGCCAATTCTCCACTACAAATAGCAAAATAACGTAACCAAAGGTGCGCGCACCTTTGAATCTGGTGTGTGAAGTGGAACGGTAAAACATGCAAATCCAAGACAGGATTGTACACTCAGGGGTTACAGAAGCGATCGCAAATAGCCAAAGCTATCTACTCGCTCAGCAATATCCCGATGGTTACTGGTGGGCAGAACTAGAATCTAATGTCACCATAACGGCGGAAATTATCCTACTCCATAAAATTTGGGGAACTGACAAACAACGACCTTTACATAAAGCGGAAGCCTATCTGCGTTCTCAACAGCGGAAACACGGTGGCTGGGAACTTTTCTATGGTGATGGTGGGCA
Organism: Moorena sp. SIO4G3; assembly: GCF_010692305.1. Classification (NCBI taxonomy): domain Bacteria; kingdom Bacillati; phylum Cyanobacteriota; class Cyanophyceae; order Coleofasciculales; family Coleofasciculaceae; genus Moorena; species Moorena sp. SIO4G3. The sequence goes on from NZ_JAAHIG010000242.1 coordinate 7,252, forward strand.
TTTGAGTTGTTCGGTGGAAGCTTATATGGCACTCCGCCTTTTGGGGGTACCCGCCAGCGACTCCGCTTTGGTCCGAGCCAGGGATTTTATTCTCAGACGGGGTGGCATCAGCAAAACCCGGATTTTCACCAAATTTCATTTAGCCTTGATTGGCTGCTATAGCTGGCGCGGGATTCCCTCGATTCCCCCCTGGATAATGTTGTTTCCGCAATGGTTTCCCTTTACGATCTATGAAATGTCTAGCTGGGCAAGGGGAAGTACAGTTCCTTTATTAATTGTCTTTGACCAGAAGCCAGTATTTGATATTCAGCCAAGCATCAATCTAGACGAGTTATATACCGAAGGAGCTGATCACGCCAAGTTTGAGCTACCTCGCAATTCCGATTGGACAGATTTATTTGTATTGCTTGATGATGGATTTAAGTTAGCAGAAGACTTGAATTTAGTTCCATTCCGGAAGCAGGGACTGGCAGCAGCGGAAAAATGGGTCTTGGAGAGGCAAGAAGCCACAGGAGACTGGGGGGGAATTATTCCAGCCATGTTGAATTCCCTGTTAGCGTTGCGTTGTCTCAACTATGATCTTGCGGATCCGGTAGTGCAACGGGGACTGGAAGCTGTTGATCGCTTTGCCATTGAAACCCCTGACAGCTACCGAGTCCAAGCCTGTGTTTCCCCAGTTTGGGATACAGCTTGGGTATTGCGAGCGATGGTGGAATCTGGTTTAGAACCGGATCATCCAGCCTTAGTTCGGGGTGGAGAATGGTTGTTGGAGCAGCAAATACTAGACTATGGGGATTGGGTGGTCAAGAATCCCCAAGGGAAACCTGGAGGATGGGCTTTTGAGTTTCAAAACCGTTTCTATCCCGATTTAGATGATTCCCCAGTGGTGATTATGGCCTTGAATAGCTTGAAACTGCCTAATCAGAAACTAAAGCAGGCAGCCATGGCTCGTGGCTTGGCTTGGATAGCATCAATGCAGTGTAACCAAGGGGGTTGGGCGGCCTTTGATATTAATAATAATCAACACTGGCTCAATTCTCTGCCCTATGCTGACCTGAAAGCGATGATTGACCCTAACACAGCGGATGTGACCGCACGGGTTCTGGAAATGCTAGGTTCCTGTAATTTATCCATAGAATCCCAGCAGTTGGAGAAAGCGATCGCATTTTTGATTCAGGAACAGGAAGCCGATGGCAGCTGGTTTGGTCGTTGGGGGGTTAACTATATCTATGGCACCAGTAGTGCTCTTTCAGCCTTATCTAAAATAGCGCCTCACACCCACCAACGTAGTATCGAACGGGGTGCGGCTTGGCTAGTGAAATGTCAAAACCTCAATGGTGGCTGGGGTGAGACCTGTCTTAGTTACGATGATCCCAGTCTTAAGGGACTAGGAATCAGTACCGCATCTCAAACCGCTTGGGCTTTAATTGGTTTAATGGCAGCAGGAGAGGCTACTGGTAACTGGGCAACGGATGCCATTGAGGGGGGAGTCAACTACTTAGTGTCAACTCAGCAGCCCGATGGCAGTTGGGATGAAACCGAGTTTACAGGCACAGGTTTTCCCAGTCATTTTTATTTGAAGTACCACTTCTATCAACAATATTTCCCCTTGTTGGCTTTGGGAAGATATCAAATGTCTGTTGCAAGTTGAACGTTGTTTGTCAGAATGCAGAATTAAGAATGCAGAATTAAGAATGGTGAATGCAAAATAATGCAAAATGGTGAATGTAAAATTAAGAATGGTGAATGGTGAATGGTGAATTCTTAATTCTTAATTCCCAATTCCCAATTCTTAATTTCCAATTCTTAATTCTTAATTTCCAATTCTTAATTCTTCATTCTTAATTTCCACGCATCCTATTTATTGCTGATGCTCAGCTAACCATACCGTCAGATCTGTGACTGTCTCAAAATCCAACAGCGCCTCGCTCAACTCTTCCAATTGAGGCACAGAAAGCTTTTGGATCCCCTGTTGTAGCTGGTCTGAAACACTACCAAACCGACGGGTCAGTTGACGTATCACGATTGAGTAACCTTCCTCTTGCCTTCCTTCGAGTAAACCTTCCCGTTTTCCTTCGAGTAAACCCAGTTTATGTCCTTTTTGAATTATCTTCTGATAAATTACAGACTCTTGCATCACGTCCTCCGGAAATAATTCTGTGATCAACCTTTGGTCAAACCGCAAACCAGCTAGTAACTGGGTACAAGCGGATATGTTAGTAAAAGCCAATGGTTCTTCAATCCTATCTACTGCTGCCGCCACTTGCTCTAATAATCTTGTCGGGGACTCACTCAATGCCAGAGGAGCAAAGGGCAATAAGGCGGGATTGGCTAAAAATGGCTCAGGGTCTTGCTCCCACATCCTGATTACTCGATAGCGATGGCTGGTGTTAGTATCGACCAACTGGTTAGTATAAACTTTTTCTGAGCGAGTGAATTTCAGGAATATAACCACCTGCTCAATCGGACAATCATACTTTTCTTTGAGTCTGACCCAATACTTGAGCATTCTCAATGGTAGGGATGGCTTGGAAACAGGTAAGGTTTGAAATTCCCAGTGCAGGATTTGGTTAGCGGTTTGCAGCAGTGTCAAGGAATCCGCGTGAATCGGTTCGGTATTTAACTCAGTTTTTAACACCGATATTTCAGTCACCTCAATACCATGAAGCCACCTGACCAAATCAGCTGGATAGTTTTCGGCGAGATATTTACATATGTTATCGTATGCCAAAGTAGTTATCTGTGGTTAAGACTACCTGGCCGAGTTTACAGGATTTGGTCAAAAAAAGCGTTCGCGTAGCGGCTCTTGCAGAGCATCGCTTTTAGCGTGGCCGTAGGCCAATCGCGTGCGTGTAGGGGCTCTTTGAGAGCATCGCTTTTTTTATTGCTGATGCTCAGTCAACCATACCGTCAAATCTGTGACTGTCTCAAAATCCAACAACGCCTCGCTCAACTCCTCCAATTGAGCAACAGAAAGCTTTTGAATCCCCTGTTGTAGCTGGTCGTCAACACTACCAAAACGACGGGTCAGTTGACGTATCACGATTGAGTAACCTTCCTCTTGCCTTCCTTCGAGTTTTCCTTCGAGTTTTCCTTCGAGTTTTCCTTCACGTTTCCCTTCGAGTAAACCAAGTTGATGTCCTTTTTGAATTATCTTCTGATAAATTACAGACTCTTGCATCACGTCCTCCGGAAATAATTCTGTGATCAACCGTTGGTCAAACCGCAAGCCAGCTAGTAACTGAGTACAAGCGGATATGTTAGTAAAAGCTAGTGGTTCTTTAATCCTATCTACTGCTGCTGCCACTTGCTCTAATAATCGTTTAGGAGACTCACTGAATGCCAGAGTCGCAAAGGGCAATAAGGCGGGATTGGCCAAAAAGGGGTCAGGGTCTTGCTCCCACATCCTGATTACTCGATAGCGATGGCTGGTGTTAGTATCGAGCAACTGATTAGTATAAGCTTTTTCTGAGTTAGTGGATTTCAGAAATATCACCACCTGCTCTATGGGACAGTTATACTTTTCTTTGAGTCTGACCCAATACTTGAGCATCCGCAATGGTAGGGATGGCTTGGAAGCCGGTAGGGTTTGAAATTCCCACTGCAAGATTTGATTAGCGGTTTGCAGCAGTGTCAAGGAATCCGCGTGAATCGGTTCGGTATTTAACTCAGTTTTTAACACCGATATTTCAGTCACCTCAATACCATGAAGCCACCTGACCAAATCAGCTGGATAGTTTTCGGCGAGATATTTACATATGTTATCGTATGCCAAAGTAGTTATCTGTGGTTAAGACTACCTGGCCGAGTTTACAGGATTTGGTCAAAAAAAGCG
>NZ_JAAHIG010000242.1:11186-13934 GCF_010692305.1 Moorena sp. SIO4G3
GAAGCCACCTGACCAAATCAGCTGGATAGTTTTCGGCGAGATATTTACATATGTTATCGTATGCCAAAGTAGTTATCTGTGGTTAAGACTACCTGGCCGAGTTTACAGGATTTGGTCAAAAAAAGCGATGCTTTCAAAGAGCCGCTACGCGATGAAGCGAAGCTTCCGCTAAGAGCGATCGCAACTAGGCTAGGTAGAAATATAGTCATCAAAAACTGGTTTTCTTGTAGCCCACCAATATTGGATAGTATTACCAGGCCACAAAGCGAATACTTTGCCATCTTTATTTTGATACCAACTCATACAGTTTTCTTTTGTCCACACCTTCTTTTCCATAGTTTTCCATAAATCCTGATAATAACGTTTCATTGGTTCTTCCTTGACTTCCAGAGATTTCCAGTCTTCTCTGAGCATTTTATTCAAGCAGCCAATAATATAATTAACTTGGCACTCTACCATTAATATGACTGAGCTATGACCCAAAAGAGTGTTCGGTCCTAAAAGACTAAAAAAGTTAGGAAAATTGGGAACAGAAATACCAAGATACCCTTCTGGTTCGTTGCCCCATATCTCCGCTAGACTGTCTCCGTTTTTACCACGTATATCTATTTTTTTGTAGGACAAAGAGTTAAATCCTGTAGCATAGATAATAGCATCAACGTTATAGTCCTTTCCTGGTTCGGTAACCAGACTATCACTAGTTATGCTTTCTATCTTATCTGTAATCAATTCTACATTATTTCGGTTCAGGGTTTGATAAAAGTCGTTATTAAATAAAATTCGTTTACAACCTGGTTGGTAGCTGGGCATAACCGCATCCCGTACTCGGGAGTCATTAATTTCCTGATGTATGCGTTTTTCCAATTGTTTTCGCAGGTACTTACCGATCAAACTTCCAGTAGTTAATAGGTGAATAATGATTAAGTCATTACGTAAGTATAGTAATCCCCGGTACAGTTGCATCAGAATAGGAAAAGTCTTAAAATACCATTGCATCTGGGCTGAATAAGTCCTATCGTCTCGGTTATAAATCCAGTTCGGAGTTCTTTGAAAAATCAATAGTTTTTTCACTTTTTTGGCAACTTCTGGGATAAATTGAACTGCACTGCCTGCAGTTCCTACAACTGCCACAGTTTTATCAGTTAAATCAAAGCTGTGATTCCATCTAGCTGAGTGAAACGAGACTCCTTTGAAGGTTTCCAAGCTAGCCAAATTCGGTAATTTGGGTAAATTTAAACCTCCCCAGGCACTAATCAGTATGTTAGCAGTTATAGTTTCCTTCTCAGCTGTTTCAACATACCAGAGGCAATTTTGGGCATTGAAATGGGCGCTAATCACCTCTTGATTAAAACGGATATGGGGATAAATATTGTATTTACGTGTGCAGTGTTGTAAGTATTTCAATATCTCTGGCTGAGAGGGATAAACTTGGTTCCAATCATGTTTCATCTCAAAAGAGTAACAATATAAATGAGCGGGAATGTCACAGGCACATCCTGGGTAGTTATTATACCGCCAAGTCCCTCCAATTCCAGAGGATTTTTCTAGTATAACGAAATTTATTTTGGCTTTTTTAAGTTTAATAGCCATGCAGATACCAGCCATGCCTGCACCGATAATAGCTACTTGCATTTTTTCTATTTTTAGATTAGTTGTTTTGGAAAACATTCGTTTGATTTTTTATTTCGATATTTACATTTGCATATAATCTATGTCTAGAGATAAATCTCAAGCATAAGAAAATTTCAATAAAATGATAACATGAGTTAACCTCAATGTCAATAAAAATAATTATGGTAATCCTTCCTTTAGCAATAATCTATGTCTAGAGATAAATCTAAACCATAAAATGTCAAAAAGATGTTAACATGAATTAATATCAATATCCCCAAAAATAATTAGACCTCTCCAAAAAACAAATTTATGGTAAAATAATATAAAATTTACCACTTTTATCAACCTCAAAAACCATGAGCTACACTTGGGATTACATCCAGAAAAATCCTAAACAAACAAAAAGATTGCGCTTGATTAAATTATGAGCAACTATCTCAACTGATAGAACAAGCCAAGTTATTACATCGTCAACATCAAGAAAAAATTGAAAATCAAAAAGTCCGGCTAATAAAGCCTGGGGGAGGTGCTGGACAAAAATTATCAATTGAAGACCAAATAGTCTTGACATTGTCTTGATGCAGTCGCTCATGGGGGAAACCCCCAAGACCGCGCTGCATCGCTAATTTACTCAGGGTAAGCGCATCTAATTTTGTATAAAAAAGTACAGTTTTATTGATTAATATATGTATAAGTAAAGCCAGTTTGAGTATTAATGATGTTAAGTAGTATCGTGATTAGCATTGCGTCTACTTTAGATTAGGGTTAGTCTCATGGGGTTTTGGTTTTCAATCTCGAACAGTTTCGAAATTAAACTCGAAAGCTTTAAGTGTAGCTAAAGCGACTGCGTTAACTGAAAAAATGGCATTAATTTTCAGCGAGATAGAAGACCCCCGTGTGGCTAGAACACGTGTCCATTTGTTAACAGATATTTTAATCATCGCAATACTATCAGTAATTGCAGGAGCCAAGGGATGGGAGGATATGGAAAATTATGGATTAAGTAAATATGAATGGCTAGAGCAATTTTTAGCTTTACCTAAAGGTATCCCAAGTGCAGACACATTTCGCCGAGTGTTTGTTCGCGCAGCGTCTCCTATGGAGTTGCGTATCAACCCAAAAATATTCGAGAGA
>NZ_JAAHIG010000243.1:0-13916 GCF_010692305.1 Moorena sp. SIO4G3
TCTTACCTCTTACCTCTTACCTCTTACCTCTTACCTCTTACCTCTTACCTCTTACCTCTTACCTCTTACCTCTTACCTCTTACCTCTTACCTCTTACCTCTTACCTCTTACCTCTTACCTCTTACCTCTTACCTACTTCCTGCTCCCTGCTCCCTGCTCCCTAAAACCCAAAAACTTGTACCTCATGAGTATAATAATTGCTATAAAATAGAAAAACACCCCGACAAGATCTACATTACTAGAATCTCTCGGGGCTTTGATGTTTTTGGTTATTACATCCACTCTTTGGCTTACAGATAGCGTGGAGTAGTTAAGAGTTGTAACCTATTGAGTGGCGATGCCAAAGATACTCAATTTCTAAGGGTTTAGTTATTTCAGCGAAAATCAGCTGAAATAATTGATTACCTAGTAATCCTTTACGGATGCTGTTGGCGAAATATAACTTCACACGCCGAAACCCTTGTGATTTCGCGTACGCTCATCAAACCATTATGTAGTAATGTTCAAGCCAATAACAGCATAATAAGGCTTTCAGATATTAAGAAATAATTCGCCAACAGCATCCTTTACGAAACCCAACCGGGAAGCGATCGCTTATGTCAGTCTCTCTCCAGAGCAATTAGCTAGAGCCTTTGGACTCACTAGTAAGACTCACATCCATACATTTTATATGTTGGGTCGTAAAACACGCTTCCTATGAAAGACTCTCCGGTTGCCCACTTCGCATAGCAACAATCTCCTTCTTCAGCGGGAGCTCGGTTGTAACCCTCTACTTCACCGCGCTGGCAGATTTTCGTCAGAGGTTCACCGCAGCCTGCTATATTGCCAATCTGCCACTCTCCGATGTAATCGCCGCCTTTGCTATCCCTCACCTGCCCAAAGCAAGACTGCCCATTTTCGATGTTGTCAGCAGAAGCTGCATTGACAGGTAACAATACCATCGACACAGCTAAGACAACACCCAAGCACATCGAAACAAGCTTCCAGATGTTTATTTTACGTTCCATTTCTTTTTTCAAGTCCATATTTTAATCTACCTGTTGAGATCAATCAGTCTTAGAAGCATCAAAAGTTCATCAGCACAGCAGCACCGGTAGCTGATTAGGGTCATCTTTGCTCCTGGTACTTTCTGTAGGCTAAACTTTCGCTTCTATATATAAGACGATCTGGGAGGGCAGTTTGTGACAAATTTTTCTTGATTGCGGCTGTTTTTTTGCCCTCCTTGTGGCAACCTTTTAAAACTAGGACTTACGCAAATACCTCAATTTAACGCTACCTGTAGGGTGGGCAAGGTTTTGCCCACCCTACCCATGGAGTCTGTGCGTAAGTCCTGCAAACTTGTTCTTTACCCCAAATGGCGAAATGGCTCCAGCAGTTTGCTCGTTTTGTCAAACTGAAACGTTTTGTCAAAACACCTCGCGGACCATTAAAGAAACGAGGATCGCTCATTATTGATCGCAAACATCGTGATCTCTCAACAGCTCGACTTTTAAAAGCCCATGTAACTCAATAGTACATTTGTACATGTTGAAAGGGCTGGGTATACAGTGCCAACAAATTAATACTCTGGCGGCCCTCTATCCCCTCTATATAATTTATGATTGCTGCTTAGCTCTAGTTTCTTCGTGAGAGTACCCCACTTCGACAAAATTCTCGCAACAATAAAGATTGGAAACTGAGAAAGATCCTGCCATCTTGATACCTCTTGGCTCCTATTCCCTAAGGATGGTGGAGAAATTACCATTGCTTTGGGCGATCGCGGTTTTATCCAATCCATCGGGCAAGGATTGCTATTGGTGAACTTAGTTGATGGGGGATTGGGAGCTTTTTTAATAGAGATTACGTTTGGTGCAACAGATTCTGGCTCTACCAGTGACGTTATCTCCTCTGCTGTTGTCTCTAATTTGATGTCAGGATAATGGTGTTGCTGATTGTGGGTATGATTGAGCCCCCCTAGCCCCCCAATTTTGGGGGGAACAAGACTTTCAAAGTCCCTTCCGGTGCGCTTTCCAATGGGCGAGTAAATCGCCCTTGGGTCGCACCGCAAAGTTGGGGGATTTAGGGGGCTTTCCCAAAACCAGAGGATCGCGCATTCATACTTCAATTGAGCAACGCCGGAATAATTACCGTTACTAACAATCTCCCCATCTCCCGATCTCCCCATTTCCCTTAAAGACTGCTCAGTTGTCTCCAAGTCTTCTTGTTCTATCTCTTTGTCAGCGGGAGTGACATCGCTTTCTCTGTCTTTTTCTTCTTTACTCTGCTGCTCGGATACTCTCCTAATCTCCTGCAAAAGCGATGCAGCGAGGTAGCGCGGTCTTGGGGGTTCCCCCCATGAGCGACTACCGGTGCAGTCTTGGGGGTTCCCCCCATGAGCGACTGCATCAAGAAGGGCGGTCTCCCCGTAAGCCTTCTCGTCTAATCCAGCCAGATACGTCTGCAACCACTGCTGCAGTTTCTCCCTGGCGCGTTGGATACGTTTACGAACGCTATCGTTGGAAATATCTAGTCGTTGAGCAATCTCTTGGTAAGACAAATCCTGCTCAAAGTGCAAGATACATACCTCGCGCTGATTCTCGGGCAAATCCTCTAGAGCACTACGGATTACCTCTAATAGTTCCCTCTTTTCTACAATCTTTCCTGGCGTATCAAATTCAGTAACCAAGCCATTACCCTCTGCCAGTGCGATCGCTTCGAGGTTTTCTACTCCTATTGCCCCAGAGTAATTTTCTCGATGGCAGTCTATACAGAAGTTATGGGCAAATTTAGTCAGCCATCCCTTGAGATTAGTAATCTTTGCGGCAAATTTGGGCAATTTTTCCCAAGCCTTGAGCATAATCTCAGAAAGAGCATCTTGGGCTTGAGACCGATTACCCCCAATCCAGCTGCAGCAGCGATGGTAAAGATAGTCTTGATACTGTTCCCAAAGGGGCCAAAAGGCCGTGCGGTCTCCAGTAGACAGTTTTTCCAGGAGAGACCCCACCCAAGCAGCGGTAGATTCGTTTTCTGCATTTTCGCCCCATTGGCCATGAAAACCTTGGTTTGTTGGCTGCATAAGCGCACCTGTAGAAACACCAAAGTCAATTTTGCTGGATCCCATATTTTGTAAATCGATCACTCAACTAACGAGATAATAGGGGTTTCAGTATTCGAGCCTAGTGTTTTTGCAAAAGCGATGCAGCGCGGTCTTGGGAAGGCAGCGCGGTCTTGGGGGTTCCCCCCATGAGCGACTACCGGTGCGGTCTTGGGGGTTTCCCCCACTCGCTATTGCATCAAGACAGTCAGATGCACCGAAAACAAGTCTGACCTATTCGGCCAAGTAAAACAAGTAACGTTAGTCAACTTAAGCCGTCAAGTCCAGTCATCCCTTGAGTTAGGATTTTTGTAAATTTTATTGAAGCCTTGTCTTTATCTTTTTTTAACTTTATCTAAGTAAAAATATTATCATACCACATCAGCTGGTAATAAGGAAAATGTATTGGATCCAAGGCAGAAGGCATAAGGTATAAGGTATAAGGCATAAGCCAGAATAGTTTCAGTTTTTTTTATTTAATCAAATATCGTTTAAATGGGCGAAAACTTATTAAACAAATTACACCTAAAAAAAAGTAATACTCTGAAATCTCCGCTATAGCAATTTGTGTAGAAGTTTTTTGGCCTGTTGCCTGTTGCCTGCTACCTGCTCCGAAGCTCCTATCAGGTAAAGGTAGAAAATGTAAAAGTATCAAATAAATTTAATCAGAGAATTAAAGATTTGATATAGAGCAGATAAAAGTATTTACAATCCTCTCACGGTAACTTAATTTGGTATCGAATAAAACCTGTTAAAATACTCCAGTTGATCGAATAAACTATCTTAAATTAAAAAAAATATAAAATAATTTAGCAATTATAAAATCTATAGTCTAAGATTTCAGGAGCTATAAAAGTAACAGGCTCTTTATTCGTGACGTTTGTCAGCTAAGCACAATCAATCCTAGGGGTCAACCATAAAACTACCTAAAAATAGTAATACTTTCAGGGGTCGATTCTAGTGTCAGCTGTACAACAAAACATCCTAATTTAACTTAACCTCTAGGATTTTTTCCTTACGGTTGGGAACTCTTATAAATAAGACGTTAAGTTTATTTAAATAGTTGTTATGGAAAATTTCAACAGTGTTCTTAAACGAGACCCATTTGCCGACAGCACATTAGTTGTAAATGATGAAGGGATTACCATTCGCCTGATCGACGGCAGTAGGAATAATTTAGACCAAGTCTCTTTGGGAATCCCTAATACGCCCTTGCTGCGTTTGGGTCCAATTGAGTATGAAGACGGAATCCAGTCACCGGCGGGTATTGCATTTGATGCAGAAGGCAATGCTCTGATCGGTATAGATGGCAATACTGTTACGCGCCAACCCATTCCCATATTTACCCAAGCCGAAGCAGACCGATTAAATGGATTGGGATTTAACGTCATATCCAATACAGAGGGCTTAAGCAATGTATCTGATGCGCCCTTTGTATTGCTTAACCCATCCGATCGCCCTAGTACCCGAGTGATCAGCAATGCCACTTCTAACCTAGAGGAGGGAGAGTCTGATCCCAATGGTAATGGCTTAAGCGCTTTTATTTGGGCTTTTGGTCAGTTCGTCAACCACGACACTGATTTAGCAGCGAATGGGTCAAAAGAAGAAAACCAAAACCGGTTAGAATTGCTCAATTTCCCCATTGACATTCCAGCCGATGACCCGAATTTTCCACCAAACACTCCTCCCACTCAAGAAATTTCTACACAGGCAGATGGTGGATTGCAGTTTGACTTTGAACGGGATGCGTTTTTCAGCGGTACTGGGGAGTCTGGGAGCCCAGGAAAAGCCATTAATACTGTTACCTCTTGGCTTGATCTTTCTGTAGTCTATGGGTCTACTGAAGAAGAATATCAAGCAATTCGTGCTTTTTCAGAAGGTCAGCTCAACGTCTTCTCGGATGAAACAGTTACCACTAATGATGACTTGTTACCCCTTAACATCACAGGTGCTGATGGAGAACTGATCAGTGGTAAAGGCGCTTTTATGGATGTGGGTTTTCTAGCGGGGGATACACGAGTTAACGAGAACGATAGTTTGGCATCCCAGCATACCCTCTGGATGCGTAACCACAACCGCCTTGCTCAAGAACTTTATCGGTTTCATCCTGACTGGACAGATGAGCAGATATATCAACGCTCTCGCCAGATTAATATTGCCCAATATCAAGCTATTGTTCTGTACGAGTGGCTCCCCCTGATGGTGGGTAATGTGATCACGGACTACAGCAGCTATAACTCTAATCAAACCCCAGAAATCACTAGTGAATTTGCGGCTGCTGGTCTTCGTGTTGGTCATACCCAAACCAATAACCGTATAGATACTATTGATGCTGATGGTAATCTCACCAGTTTGCAATTACTGAGCACATTTAATTCACCTAATATCAATAATAGTAGCGATATAGATAATATCTTGCGCGGTGCGAGTCAAACAATTACTGAAGATGTTGATACTAATGTAGTCTTTGACCTGCGCAACGCTTTAGTACCAGGTGCGATCGGATTTGACCTTTACGCTGCTAATCAGCAACGGGGACGAGATCATGGTTTGGCTGACTATAACCAAGTGCGAACAAGTCTCGGTCTACCACGGGTGACTACTTTTGCCGAAATTACTTCAAATTCAGAGTTGGCAAATACTCTCGAAAACCTCTACCACACTGTAGAAGATATCGACTTATTGATTGGGCTGTTTGCAGAAGATGCTGTTGCTCCATCCAGTGCCGGAGAAACTATTCAAGCAATGCTATGGGAGCAATACGAGCGGATACGGGATGCTGACCGCTTTTGGTTCGAGAGACCGATTGAGGATGGCGGTTTCTTTACCCAAGAGGAAATTGCAGCCATAAAGCAAGTTACGTTTGCTGACATTATCAAGCTCAACACCGAAATTACTACAATTCAAGACAATGCTTTCTTGATCAGCTCCGATAACAATCCCTCCTCTGATGGACTGCTAGATTTAACCGGCTTGTCGGGACAAGCTACAGCAACTGTGACTAGAGAGGCGGAGTATGACAATTTAATTGGCTTTTATGTAATTGCTGATCAACAGGGAACGATAATTGATCCGATCACGGGTCAATCTCTTACTCCTGGCCAAGAGGGTTATGCAGAAGCTGCTATTGATGCCAGCGTGGCTGAATTCAAGGTAGACGAAAACTTGACCACAGTGAATTTTGATGTTACTCTTCCTGGTGGATCTCTCCTAGCTCCCTACTTGGTTACAGATGGGGATTTGGATGATGTTGAAAATGGTGATTCTGAGGTATTTTTTGCTTTCACAGCTGCTAACAGTGATGGCATGACCCATATGCTTGAACTTGGAAATGGGAGTGACAACACATTCACATTCGCCTTTGAAGATTTAAGTGGTAATGACAGTGACAAAAGCGATCGCGACTTTAACGATCTAGTGATTGACCTTACCATTTTATAATGGTTCATCAATCAGTAATGATTAGAAAAAAAATACCAATTAAAGTAGGGTGGGCAAAGTAATCTAATCGTGAATACTCAGTAAGCATATGCGCTACGCGCACGCGTGCGCGTAGCGCATATGCTTAGAATACTCACCCATAACCAAAGGGTGTCTTGATGCAATAGCGAGTGGGGGAAACCACGGCAATAGCGAGTGGGGGAGACCCCCAAGACCGCGCTGCATCGCTTTTTGCCCACCCTACAAGCTACTTCCACTAATCTACTGAGCAGCTAAGCTAAAACTCCTCTGTACAACAGCACCACGTTTCCCGAGGGATTTTGGTTGCTGTTGATCCACACTATACAAAACACCTCCCGCATTCCCTGACCTCACAGTCAGTTTTTGTTTAGCAATCCAGGTTTTCTGATATCCCTTCGGTAAGGTTTCTTCCAACTCGATTTTGCCATCAACTACCACTCGTACCCAAGTTTGCTCTGTAATACTCAAGCGTACTTTAATTAATGGATTAGATGGGGGTTTGGGTGTGGGGGGTGGTTTAGGTTCTGGCTTAGGGGCTGGTGCTGGTTGTTCTGGTTTATCTGGGGTTGTCTGCTCCTGAGCAACGGATGAGTTTTCGATCTGTTGATTAGTGATATAGGTGAACACGGTGTTGAGTAGATAAATTAGTCCACCAGCAACACTGACCAAGCTTACTATTATGATGTAAGGATAATAGGGTTCTATGGTTTTGGCTACGGTCTTAACAGTATTGCTTTTGGCTACAATCCTAGGAATCTTTTGAGCAGAGATTAGAGTCTGAGATTTCTCTTGTGAGGGGGTATTGCTATACAAGACTAAGGCACCAGGCTGGCTTTCCTCGGTGTTCTTGGTGTTATTGCTTTCCTCGGTGTTCTCGGTGTTCTCGGTGTTCAAGGACAATCCAGAATTAACTGGAAACGTTTTGGCTATCCCTGGACCATCTAGACTGAGAAACTCTGCATAGCGACGAATGAAGCCTTGAATGTAAACTGGCTCGGGCAACGGCTCCGATTGCCCTGCTTCAAGGGCTTGCAATATATGCAATCGAATAAAGGTTTTGTTAGCGACTTCCTCAATAGGTATAGATTTCTCCTGCCTGAGTTGGCTGAGATAGGTCCCTATTTTCTGGAGTTGCTCCTCTTGCTCTAGACTTAAGTGGCTCACCAAATCTCTCCACCCATTAATCCACGTTAACAATTTTTATACATAAACACCGGATACTAACATCTCTTGGGCATCTCACCATAGAACTTATTAAAAATTATCAAAAATTAACAATATATCGAATTTGCTGATGACATAGGAAAACTCTCTCATTCTAGGGTATCGTTTCGGTTGGCATCCTCCCCCGGCAGGAACAATCCTTGCGCTGGGGGATTTCCAGGTTATACCGAGTTGCATTCAAAGAGAGTAGATTGGTTGGATAAAGAGATGGGGAAATGGGGAGATGGGGAGATTGCTGGAAGAGGAAGTTATATGTTTGACCCCAACTTGATATCAGTGTGAGTCTTTACCCTTTCGTTGAGTTGGCTTACTTTAACCATTCAGCCGTTGGCTATTCCCTTACCGTAGTCAACGCCTGACAGCTGTTCGGTGTAGCGTGGCCTTTGGCCAACGGCTGAATGCTGTTCGGTGTAGCGTCCGCGAGCGCGCATATGCTTAAGAATTATCAGCTAATCTTTGGCAATAATTTCAGGCATGATTTTGTTTGCTTTATTTATCGTAAATTTATGCTTTAATAAGGTTTTTATAAGCCAAGATTATTTTTGGTAAACTTTATTATTGTTTTTATAATACTTAGCAGTATATTAACTTGTTATTTCCTAAAGCAAAATCAAAGTTTTATCGTTTCGCTCTACTAATCAAAGTTTAGCAAATAAAAGACATGTTGGGAACAAAATTTAAAATTTTCACGGTGGTTTTAACTGCCAAGTCATTTTTTTTACCCCGACTAAAGTAAGGATTTAGGGTGTAGGGTATTGACAAGAGCGATACAAAGAGATAGTATTGCGATCGTGACCAAATAAAAGCCGATAGAACTAAATCAACAACGATTCAAGCAGTTGCCGAAGGAGGGAGTGGTAGAAATGCTCATTACTGTAGCGAAGGCTATAGCTCAGCAGAAAGCAACAAGAGAAGAACTGAAAGAAGAAATAGATAAATTGGCTGTAAGGAGTAGAATTATAACGCAAAATTTCATCAAAACCGCCATCAACAGACCTAGTCAAAAAAACGGAAAAGCAGAAATAATAAAAACAAGATACAGGATAAAAAAGTAAACGTAAAATAGGCAGAGTTCAAGGACATCCAGGAAAAACATGGAGTCGCTCTCGGTATCGGGAATATATTCAGGATAGTGCTAATTTATCGGCTAATTTATTAAGTTTAGTAAATATTAAGTTTAGTAAAAAACATGATCTGCTTAGGGGTGGTCTGTGATAGATTTTGTTGAGCAAGCTCAACCGGCTCAGCTTGATAAAACTGCACTTGCTCCTTCTTTGATTCCATAACCAACGTTGCTGAATCCTTACATAGAATTCAAGGGATTTTTTATGCTCGCATACGGATTTATAACATTATTGAGTCTAGGTTCTGAGTACTACTTTAAATATGAGATTGATGCTGAGGCTGGTTTCCAGATTTATTGGATTACAATTCCTGAGGGACTCGATAAGGAACGCTATAGCAAACAAACAATCTCCGAGTTTCTAGCAGAATCATCAGTTGCACAAATTCTCAAACCTGGAGAAACCCTTGATAAGAGCCTTTATCAAGCTAGCCTAATCTTACCGGGATTACCCGCCTCACCTTTCGATGCCTTTTATACTATTGGACTCACCTACAACAGCGATTCATTTACGTTAGGGGTTCAATCTACTGACTCTTTTGGATTTAGTCCCGAAGGCTCAACCCATTTCAAAGATTTAAATCTGAGTTTTACCCAGCAACTTAATTCCGAAACCGCCACGGTCAGTGGAACAGTGACGGCGGTTTTCTCTGGTCAAGATATTGTCCTTGAGGCCGGGTTGAGCGATGGCTCTGAACTGATTTTTAATTACAATCCTAATAATCCTCAGGAAATCCCAATTCAACCCTGGGGCAATTTAGAGTTGACCACTTTTACGGTGAAACCTGGATCAAATCCTCTTCAACCCCAGGTGCTCTATTGGTTTGGAGAAAAGTCGGGAGAATGGGTTTATGATTGCTCCTTGAGGAATAGCGAAGATGCACCCGCTATCGACTTACGGATTCAAACGGAGCCAGAAACAGTGGAGTGGGGATTAGGGTCTATTGCTGTTAAAGATGGCTTGATCGAGAGTGAAAATGCCACCCTAGAAGCGGCAAACCTAAGTTCTGCTAGCAAACTGATCAAGGCATTCCAAGAGAGCAACGAAATCACTATTGCAACCTGGATTAAGCCTAGCAAAACGGGTCAAAAATACCCAGCTATAGTCGTGACTCTATCCGAAGATCCTAAAAATCCCTATGTGACTCTCGCTCAAGGGGATTCAGAATGGCTAAAGGATTATGGCAATCCCTGGTCGGGGGATTGCTACCATCACGACGAGTATAGTGTGCTATTATTGCGCACCAACACTAATGATAGAAACCGATATTGGCAAATCCTGACCACAAGTCCCGACACAGTAACAACCGACGAGCTAACCTATGTTGTCTATACTTTCTCACAGAATAACTTGGGGGATGAGAGTGATAATCCCAAGTTGTATCTCAATGGAACCCTAGACAATTCAAAATGGATTAATAGCGATAATCAGCAGAGTAATCGTGGGAGAAATAGGAATCAGAGGGGTAATCGTTGGGAAAATCGGGATGATGAGGATAATCGTTGGAAAAATCGGGATGATGAGGAGGATTCTCCTTGGAAAGATAGGGATGATCAGGAGCTTAATTCTTGGACAAATCACCCTGCTGTTAAGTTAGCGTTAGCAAATGATGTTTTATTTCTCGAACGCAGGGGCAACTTCCCAAGGAATGAAGATTTCCCTTGGGAAGGGGAACTCTACGAGGTGGCAATTTATGACTCTGCCCTGACACCAGAGGCGATTTACCAGCGCTACTACCCCACCATTGAAATTTTGGGCAACCTGACGCTGACTAATATGCCCAGTCCTTTGAACCAACCCCTAATTGCTCAACTGACTTTGGAGAGTATGCTGGATGTAGAGCACTATTCAGAGTCTAAGCTCAATCTTAAGGTTGACACCTCTGAAATCCGGGAAGTTACTCCTGAGTTTGACTTCACCAAGATTGCCCTGGAATGGCAATCAGAACCTGGAACCTCCCCAACCTGGTACTTTAAGTGGGGACAAGTGGATAGCACGTTATGGAAAACGTCAATTCCCTTTACGGCAGTTCAAGCCGATGCGCCGGGTAAACTTGCCCTCAATTCACCGGAATTAGACCTTCAAATCGGATTAGGACAAATTAATACCCTAGAGGGGTTGAGTCTATTCCTGAAACCAGATAGCACGGGGGAGATATGGCAGATGTCTTCCATCACCTCTGTGTCTGAACTAGTACTCCCCCAATTAAGGGATTATCGCCCATTTGATTGGACGGTAGATTTCAAGCTACTCTTTGCTCGTCACAATCAACAACGGAGTCAATTTGACCCCCTGGGGATTGACGATGGGAAAGTCGTTCTCAAGGGCAATTGGTTGGGAGAAAACCTTGTACTTCATGGCTGGTGGCGCAATGAGCAGTTTGTCCTGGAAGGGCAAAGAAATTTAACTCTACCGTTTGAAGTTACCTTGGGTCCAATCTTTGAACCCGGTACCTCCCAAAAGATTATCGACCAGGTAGCGATCGCATCAGTGATGAACGCCACTGTAATCCTGGAACTGACTGAGTTAGGCTTTTTGGCAAAAGTCTCTGGAACCTTTGATTGGACCGATCAAGCAGGGACGGTAAACACCTTTACCGTGCCGGAGTTTACCCTAGTCCGCCCACCGCTGACTCCCAATCACATCCTGGAAGCGATTTTGGCAAGGTTAAACTCCGAAGTAGATGTGATCTTTGCACAACAGTTTCGCCATCAAGCGGACTACTACTTTACGGTGGTGGAGGAAAAACCTGTTATTTATTTGGGCAATGGCAACGAGCCTGCTGGGATTACCCAAACCACAACATTGCCGCAGTTATTCAACACTGCTGCGGAGTCCAATAACATTTCCAGCACCACAGGCATCTTTACCCTGACAGAAAATGCTGATCAAAGCTGCACCCTGACCATCACTCTTCCGGCGGAAAGCAGTGAAAATTGGCTAGATCAACTTAAGACCGATTACGACAACTTTATTGCTCAACTAGATACCAACAGTAATCTGATTGCTGGTACCCTCACCCTGGTAAAAACCCGCATTGCTGAACGGATGCCGTTGTTGGTTGAGGAAATTCTCTACTACTACTACGGCTTGGATAGCGTTAATGGCTCAGTGGATTTGCAAGCTGGAATGCGGTTACGGGTCGATTACCAAAACTATCAGTTTGTTCATCCAGCCCAATATACGGCTAATTCAGGGTTTGTGGGCAGTGGCACGTCTTACTATAGCCTCAACAGTTATCGGGATGGCACTAACCTAATGATCAACTTTGATGGGTTTTTGTCCCAAATTCAGCCCTATGTCACCACAGATATTGCTACGGTAGGGGCTGGAAGTAGTCTGGATACCTTTAAAGTTGGCTATCAAAAACCCTACTTGCGGCTGGTGTATCCTAGTTTGGCAGCTCCCTCTGCAGGTTCCTTGGATCCCGGACAGGCCGCAACCATTATGGGGGCAACAACAGTAACAGACCTGGATAAAAAGACAAACGTTGCTAGCTTTTATTTCCGAGGACGGGCAACAGTGATTCCAGAAATTACGGTGGTGCTACAGGAACAACCGGTATTTGTTCCGGTGGGAACGACTTTACGACAACTGATGGAGCAACATGTCAGTATTCCGTCAGTATCCCTGGGAGAATCCCTACTGAACTCTACCGGAAAACCGAGGTTGAGTCGCCTTTTACACGAAGGGGTGTCTAACGAACCTAGCTATCGGTTTATCTACCTGGACGAAGATAGTCCAGTGCTTGATTTGCCTCTGGTCAAAGGCGATCGCATTGTCCTGTAGGGGGTGAGCAGATGACTACCTTTACCCAATCAACAGCACAGGCGCTCTACGTTTTACCTGAATCCGTTAACCCTACCCTGCCCTATAGCATTGGTTTTTGGGTGAATGAAGGATCGATAGAAGGTTCTCAAACCCTTTCCCTGGAAGAAACTTGGACAATAAAGACGGGAGTATATCTATTTTTCAAAGCTGCTCTAGAAGGGAATGATGCTATAGACCCTTCCGTGTTGAGCGACCGCATTGGTGAATTTCTGATTACACCTTCGGTACGCAATACTCGGTTTTTGTGGATTGATAACCCAGAGGAGTTAGTCTCTCGCTGGCGATTTCATGCCCTAACCCTTTCCCCGACAGATACTGTAGAGCGACTGACCTTTTTTAATTTCCGCAATTATGAATTAGCGATCGCTAGTGGTGTAACTTGTCAGTTGAACGCAACCAAAGACGGATTTGTGTTTGCCCCCGATCCGTCTCTACACAACCTCCCTAACACTGAGACTGAATCACCGGAAACTGAATCACCGAAAAGTGACCCGTTTTATTTGTCCACAGGTTATGGTGCTCATCAACTGAAAGGGATTGAGGTCAATGAAGCAGGGGAAGCGATGGCATTACCCTTTAGCGGAGAGTTGGCCGGTTGCCTGAGCTTTGCCCTGACCTTGCAAAACCGATCTCCTGGCACAGCCTCCTTTGAGGAACTAGTTTATCTGGATGTTACCCTGCGGATGTTTTTCAAATCCGCAAACTCCTTACTAGACCAGAATGACCCCTTATCTGGTTTTGCAGGATTGAATAGCGACCAGGACTTCCTGATTTCTAGCCATCGATATCCCTTTCTGGGGGAAGATAGCGATGCTGCTTCCCATTATTCTCAGCAGGGGGATGGTAGCCAAAATCTGACCTTATATAGTGCCCTAGATCCACTCCAACCTTTGAATAGCGATCGCACTTACTTTGCCTTTGTAGAGCCAGGAAACTTGAACATTTCGGATTTATCCTTGCCTTCTTGTTATCGCACTAATTTGGGATATTCCATCCATGTCACTCCCCATGGTCATGGGGACAGTCGGCTAATCTTTGCAGAGCGTCCAGGGCAGAATTATAGCATCTTTGGTTCACCTTTGTATCTAGTCCCCCAAGGGAAATATACTCTCTCGGTTCCCGATTACGAGAGTACCCCTATCCCCAGTGGAGAGGACTTCTCGATACGAGATGAAGATAACTTTTTGTGTGGATTAGCGGGG
>NZ_JAAHIG010000244.1:0-13745 GCF_010692305.1 Moorena sp. SIO4G3
GTCAAAGCCGTTCGCGTAGCGTGGCCTACGGCCTTAAATGCTGGACTGGTAACAAAAGCAGTAAATCCCAGAAATACAAGCCAGAACTGTTCTAACTGCGGGAAAAGAGTACCGAAGAAACTAAAAGACCGCATCCACTCTTGTCCTCATTGTGGTTATGTAGCTGACAGAGATGTAAATGCGGCGATCAATATATTGAATTTGGCGGTGGGGCATCCCGTCACAAGTAAAGCTTACCGAGTAACCGAAGGGATACCTGGTGTTGGTAAGAAGCCCACACTGTAATCTTTGATGAGCGTGTGGGAGTATGTCACTTGACATTGATCAGGAGATAATTTTGATGATCAGGGTACCCTCGGGTGTTTTGATAGGGGTAGATATCAGGAAATTGATCCTATCTTCATATTAGAATATGAAAGCAAATGTATAGGAGCAAGCTGATGTCAGGGTGGGCTACAGCCGAATTAAAAAATGCTCAATTGGGAGATGTTCGACGAACCAAAAGATTAATCCTCATCGTAGATAATCTATCTAAAAAAACGTCAGCAACTGTGCCAGAAGCCTGTGGGACTTGGGCAGCCACCAAAGCCACTTATGACTTTTGGGACTCCCCATATATAAAACCAGAACAGATTAGACAAGCTCACATCGATTCGACTCTAAAAAGAATTACAAAACAGGATTGGATCTTAGCTATTCAGGATACAACAGAATTCAATGATACTAATCATCCAGCTACTCAAGGAATGGGATATCTTGATAGTAAATATTCACGGGGTTTGAAAGTACACTCGACTCTCTTGGTGCGCGTTCCCTAGGCGTTCGCGGAGCGGCGACCTAGGAGTTGGGAACCTCGCCGGGGTCGCACCGCTATAGCAGTGACCACAGAAGGAATTCCCTTAGGACTGATAAACCAACAAGTATGGGCTTCAGACATATTAGAATTAGGAAAAGCGTCAACCCGTCATCAAAAACCAACCATTACCAAGGAAAGTAATAAATGGTTATTGGGGTTAAGGGCAACAAAAGAGTTAATTACTTCTGGTCAAAAAGTCGTGACTATTGCCGATAGAGAAGCCGATTTTTATGATTTATTTGTTTATTTGCTGCCTGTAGTAGTTTGGAGTCAGCTTTCTTGATTAGAGCTACTCACAACAGATGTTTAATGGACTCTGATCAACACTTAAAAGAAGCCCTAGAAGAAGTTCAGCCTCAGGGAGAACTAATTGTAGAATTAAAACGCAATTTAAATCGGAAAGCTCGTCGTGCTAAATTAACTATTAGGTTTACCAGTTTAACTATTAAAGCGCCTCAAAACCGTCCATGGCCAAAACACTTATCAGCCATCAACTTACAAGTCATTTTAGCGGTCGAAGAAGAGCCACCATTGTCAGAAGAGCCAATTAGTTGGTTGTTACTGACTAATTTACCAATTAGTAATTGCTCCCAGGCAATTCGTTATGTTAAATGGTATAGTTATCGTTGGCTAATCGAACGTTATCACTATACTTTAAAAAGTGGTTGTGGTCTGGAAAAACTTCAATTAAGAAGCGATGCAGCGCGGTCTTGGGGAGGCAGCGCGGTCTTGGGGGTTCCCCCTGACGGGGTGACAAACAGCCTTAAAAGCTTTACGGGGTGTGGGGTGTGGGGTGATGGGTGTAGGGAACCCACCCCTAACCCCTCCCAGGAGGGGAAAGATCAGGAGCTGGCGGAGTTGCGACGGGACGGTTAAATCAGCTTTCGGAGCAATTGTTATCGCGCTTACTCACTCCAAATTCCCTGTCTTGATGCAAAGCGCGAGTGGGGGAAACCCCCTTTGGCCGACTGCATCGCTTCTATTTTCCCCACACCCCACACCCCACACCCCATACCCTGTCTAGTTTTTAGCCTTTTTGTCACCCCCTCAGGGGTTCCCCCCATGAGCGACTGCCGTGGTTTCCCCCACTCGCTATTGCATCAAGACATGCCAAGCTCTTTACGCTACTATTCATGAAAAAAAATATCCCTTTACTCGTCCTCCTACTTTAGGAGAAGTTATTGGTTGGATTGCACAATTGGGAGGTTTCTTGGGGCGAAAATCTGATGGCGCTCCTGGAGTTAAAACTCTTTGGCGTGGTTTAAGAAGATTAGATGATATTGCCCGTACTTGGCTATTTTGTCATAATTCTTTTTTTGATGAATCTTAGATCGTAAGAACAGGCTACATAACCAGAATAAAGACTATTAACCGATTGCAAAGCTGATCAGTCCCCGCTCGGCCTTTACTAATCGGTATGAAAGGCGATATGTCTACTTGTTGAATTCAGCTTTTTCAAGTCAATAAATGTCTATTTAGGGCTTGCTGAATAAGTCTACAAAGCGACTTTAGAGGCTACACAGCTTGACAAATCTGAGTTTCACCCCAAGGTTCCCCAAGAAAACCCAGGGATTTCCCACAAAAGTACAAGGTTTTTGAGCGACAAGATGCCAAAACCTTGCACTTTTTTTTGGGAAAAAGGCTTGAAAGCCTTGTCGGGTATGCCTTCTGCATTCATGCAGCCAGCCCTATTTATTTCCAATTCATAATTCCTAAAATTTGTCAAGTTTTTTGTAAAGAAATATGTTTATAAAGCATAGGTCTAAAGACGCGGGGTTCTCAAATTTCAGGAAGTTTTGATAGCTATATAATAGCGTTTCTCATAGCTATGAGGTACACTCTTGATTGGCACTTATTGCCTTAAGAGCTTCTTGCCTTGCTGCCTTCTGCCTTCTGCCTTCTGCCTTCTGCCTTAAAAGGATAAGCAATGTCGCTCACTCCTGATGAGAATTGCTATAAAACCTAAGTACTCTGACTCATATGCTCCGATACTTTTTAGCTACCAAAATCTACCAAGGTAGACTTTAGCCCGCCAATGCAAGCTGATTTTTCAGCCAGGGTGTATCTACCAAAGCCCGCAGAAAAATTCCACGAGCGCCATTGATGTCGCGTTCGCGAAGCGTGACCAAAGGTCAATCCATTAAACGACCATCAATTTTTGATTTGATGGTTTTACTTCCGCCAATATTGACTAGTTCACCAGTCCAACTAACAGTTTTACTGGTATAAGCTTCACAGACGTCAAGGACAATTTTGCCTGTCTCAGATGCTTTATGCTTTAGAAACTCTTTAAACCTGTAATGAGCAAAAGACAGCATGTTGCGAACAGTCTTAGACCTGATTTTCCTGGTCTTTCTGTTTGACATCTGAGAGGTTTCAAAAGTAGGAAGCAGTATTACGTCAAAGTGATCAACTAGTAATCGAGCAGCTTTGTGATGTAGTTCGTTTATCAGGTTCTTGATTTTGATGATTATCCGTCTAGCGGCTCTCTTCATTCGATATTTTTGTTTGCCTTTAGCTTTACTTGTTCTGGACAGCAAACGATCCAGGTGAGCACATAGTCGCTGAATTCGGGAAAAGTCACCTTCTCCAATTTTGCCAACGGAGTTTTCACTGAAAAACGTCAAGAATGTTCTAACACCAGGGTCTAAAGCGACTACTCTGCCTTGGCTTTCGGCTTTTATTTGAGTGCTTTTGTGGGGAACTATTAGGTAATAGTCCCCATTATTGCTAATTAATCGACAGTCACAAATATTACCGGGAAGCGTTTCAGTAAAAGTTAATTCACCTAATTTTGTGTGATAAATTCCTTTAGCTGAAACGGCTGATTTAGGAATGTAACAAGATTGAACGGGATTCTTTCGAGATCTAAACCTAACCCGATTAATTTGGCCAGTATTTTTATACTTCTTCTTGGCTTCCCTGACAGCCGTGCAAGCCTCCTTAATCGCTATGGATTTAATTTGATAAGGTACTGTCTTGCACCACTCGGGAAGGTTGTTTAGTATTTCAGTTTTAATGGCCAACCAGTTAGCTTTGTTTTCGCCATTTTCTAGCATTTTTACAGTTTTATTAAAAACATAACGGGACACTCCAAACCAGTGGCGAATAATTGCACGCTGTTCAGAGTTTAGGAACACTCTTATCTTCTTTGATTTTTGTCCCGTACTTTCTGAGTCCGTGGACTCTACAGGAGAAGACGTGAATGATGGAGAGAAGATCTGCCGTGAGTTCAGCCTCGGGGCAACTTTCAGGTTGGTCGAGAACCAGGATTTTTCCACCGTTGAGACTGACCAAGTACTCAATGAGTTCAAATCCAAATCTGGTAAGTCTGTCTCGACAGGCAACAGCAATCGTGAGCTGATCTCCTCGCACAAGCCGTTCCAGTATGGTTCTAAGACCTTTGCGTTTATAGTTGAGACCTGATCCGATGTCTTTGATGATTTCCGCTTCCGGGAAGAGGGAGTGCATGTAGGCAATTTGCCTGGCGAGGTCGTCAAATTGTTTGCTACTGCTGACTCGGCAGTAACAGATGGTAGCTGGCTGCCTTGGTTGTCTTCGCCCCAGACTGAGCAGGCTTTCTGTGTCAAAAAACCTTGTTCCTCCTGGAGTTTTTTCGCATTTGATCGTTCCATCGTCCGCATATTTCCTCAGAGTGTTCCTAGATAGTCCCGTAAGTTCGACCGCCTTACGAAGTGGTACGAGTCCCATTGTTATAATCTCCCAAATAGTTGGATATTTTGGGAGATTAGTGGACACTTTGGTTAACTGTCACAATCCTCCAAAAGCTTTTTAGCCCGAGGCTTATAAATCAGATGGAACAGCGCCTCTAGATAACGCAGCATATCCTCCTGGTTGGCCTTAGACGTATAGTTCCAGAAGCCATAAATCCGTGCTAAGGATAGTAACCGTGTAGTGTGTATTTTCCAGGTATAGGTGCTGTAGACTCGTTCTATGCCCTGATTGGAAATTTCCTCCCAGTACTGGGGATTTTCCTCACACTTAGTCACAAAATCCAGGATTTTATGAGCCATTTCCTCCTGGTTAGTCGGGTTAATCAGGATACCATTGACCTTGTCCTGAATAATCTCCAACGGTCCACCAAATTGGGTACCAAAGGTTGGTAAACCAGAAATCATGGATTCCAAAATTGTTAGACCAAAGGCTTCAAACAGCGCTGGCTGAACAAAAATACCATGACGGTCAGCAATCACCCGATAGACTTCACCACAGTCACTCTTTGATAAGCGCACCCCTAACCAGCGGATCTTGCCGTAGAGATTATACTCCTCAATAATCTGGTAAAGCTTGACAATTTCTGCCTTTTCTTCGCTGTCGCTGGAGTCTTCAGTGCGCAAGTTACCCGCAATTAAAATCAAGTTACAGCGTTCCTGCAACTTTCGACTCTTACCAAAGCACTCCACTAACCCAGTCAGGTTCTTAATTCGGTCAAGACGAGCCATGGAAAAAATCGGGCGCTTGTTAGGATAATCCAGTTTGCCAAACACCTGGGCCTCGTCATCTAGGCTAAACAGAAATTCATCCAACCGCTTAATATCACTAGCTACTCGCCCTTGAGTGCGGGTGTAGGGGAAGAAGATGGTTTCATTTACTCCCGGTGGCACTACATTAAACTTCGGAGAGAATAACTCAATGCCATTAATCACATGATACAGGTCTGGCATGGTGAAGTTCTGGTAAGACTCATACTGACCCACACTATCAGCAGTACCCACAATTTCCTGATAGGTACTGCTGATAATAAAATTAGCCGCATTCATGGCAATTAAATCAGCAGTAAATTGCAGGGAGAAGTGGTATTGCTGTTGTGACATACTCCCACACTGACCTTTACAGGTTCAGTGTGGGCTTCTTACCAACTCCAGCTACTGCTTAGGATACTCGGTAAGCTTTATTAACGATACGGGATGCCCCTCCGCACCGGAACAATACAATAAGTTTTGTTTTTTTTAATTAGTAGGTGGCGGTTAGCTCTTATTTGGTCTTCCCTACTATTTCTAGTATAAACGATGAAAGATCCTGTCCGCAATTCATCTCACATCTCAATGGGCATTGAGATATGAGATGAATTGCGGATGAAGCTAAACTCTTGGCTTGGTTAAGGACATATACCACTTGACCGCCCGTATCTGGACGTCCTAATACCCCTTCTTGTCCAAACCAGCCGTGAACCGATACCAGGACAATCCGGAAAATCATTGGGATGCGGGAGAGGAACTGTTCCAATGCCCCATCATCCGGTTCATCAATCAATTCATCCAGCATTGCCAAGGTTTCCCGCACCCGACTAGCAGTGTTTCCCCAGCCTGGTTCAAAACCCATCTCTTGCAGCTTAAAGCGGAATTTGTCATAGGATTCGCTGTCTGGGCGATCGCTTACAAATTCCAAGGCCAACTTCACCTGCTCTGACAGTTGCTGGTGATTGTGAATGCGCTCGTTAATCAGCAGCTGGTTTCCTTGGAAATGACGTACTTTCAAGAAACCGTACAACGACTCCAACCATTGCTCAGGGTCTTGAAACAGTTTACTGGAGAGATAGCGGTTTAGGAAGCGGACTCCCTTACCAATATTCTTGGGATCGCGAATGACTGGGCTGTAGTCATAAAATGGCTGAAAATCCAGCTGGAGAACCTCCCCGACCTTGGGGTTGTAGCGATTGACAAAGCGATCGCGTATATTCAGCAGTTCCTCTGGTGTAACCTCTTGCGCCCTTAAGTCTTCAAACAGACGGAAAGCTCTTTTAGCCGCAATTTTTGGTCGGATAATCAAGCATAGACTTTCATCTTCCAGAATAATTTCCTGGGTGTAATAAATCAGCTTCCCTAAATGAGAAGAATGATAAAAGTATTCAGATTTTTTCTGGTTAGTGCAGTATTCATTAAAAGCAGCCAGAATTTCGTTGCGCAGTAAATACCTGGGTTCTGCAGTTTTTAACTGGCTGGTAAAGTGACGTAGATCGCTCTTTTCGTCACTTTCGAGAACATCCTGAATTAGGTTGAGCATTGAAACTCCCCAAATACAAGTCAACTATATTGAAACCAACAACCCTATAAAAAATTCCTCTCAAGAATAGTCATTCCCGCGCACTACCGATCAGGAATAGATATTCTTTTAGATGTATGGACAAGGTTCTCGCAAAACAACTATTTTGGCACAAACAAATATTAAAGCATGTAAAGCTGCCCATACTTCTGCCGGATGTAGCGGATGAATGGATCGATGCGTAAAGCAGTACCAGTGACGCTCTTAATCAATTCAGCCGCTGTGTATTTGCAACCATGTTGGTAAATGTTGTCCTTCAACCAATTATGGAGCGTACTAAAGTTTCCTTGCTCAATTTTTGGTATAATTTCAGGCTGTTCCATTACTGCGGCTTCAAAAAACTGGGCGCTCATCAAGTTACCCAAGGTGTAGCATTGGAACATTCCCCCAATCTGACCAGTGTACCAGTGAACATCTTGCAACACCCCGTCACTGTCATTCTGGGGAACAACCCCTAAATCTTCACGATAGCGTTCATTCCAGGCTTCCGGTAAATCCCTCACCTGCAGCCTACCCTCGAGCATCATCAGTTCTAAGTCAAAGCGGATCATGACGTGGAGATTGTAAGTCACTTCATCAGCATCCGTGCGGATTACAGACCGCTGCACCTTGTTGATTGCCTGATAAAAGGCATCGAGGGAAACATTACCCAGTTGGGAGGGGAAGTAGGATTGTACTTGGGGATAGAAAAATTTCCAGAAGCCCCGACTACGCCCAACAATATTTTCCCAAAGTCGGGACTGGCTTTCGTGGACACCCGAGGATGTCCCACAGGCAAGAGGAGTGCCTTCCAAATCTCGCCTAATTCCTTGCTCATAAAGACCATGACCCATTTCATGGATGCTGCTAAATAGAGCCTGACTCAGGTCATCTTCATCAACACGGGTCGTAATGCGCACATCACCGGTAGAGAAGTTGATCATAAATGGGTGATGGGTTTGATCTTGCCTTCCCCGCTCAAAGTCATACCCCATTTGCTTCATGACCTTGAGAGTCAAATCTAACTGTTGCTCTTCAGGATATCGTTGGTGTAAACAGTTGTCATCGGTGGGACTTTGGGTAGTAATAGCCTCGACAATTGGCACTAATTCCTCTCGCAACTGATAAAAAAGCGTCCGCAAAATAGAGACTTTCATCCCATAGTCAGCAAAGTCAATTAACGGGTCAGCGATATGTTCGTAACCTGGGAAAAAATAAGCCATTTCACGGCTGAGGTCAAGAGTTTTTTCCAAGTAAGGGCGCACTGCTGCAAAGTCGTTGGTGGCTCGTGCCTTTACCCAAACACTGTACGTTTCTGTCCGATGTTCAGAGAATTCTCCCATAAATTCCGCTGGCACCTGCACGGCTCTGTGGTAATTTTTTCTAGTGCAGCGGATTAGGCTAGCTTCGTCAGAAAAGTAAGGTAGAGTTTCTTCATAGGGGCGTAACCCTTCCAGGAGTTCGCCCATGGCTGGGTCAGTAAATTTACTATGGGCAATTTTTTGTAGAGTAGCCAGCTGACGTCCCCTAGCAGCTGCACCACCGGGAGGCATATAGGTGGCTTGATCCCAGTACAACAAAGATGCGGCTGCTTCTAAGTCGTTAATTTCACTAAGGCGTTTTTTGAGGTTGAGAAGTTTCGGTTGAGTTTTTTCGGTAGTCTGCATGATGCTAGATTGACACATTCAGGCTATTAGTTTAGGGTTACGGTATTTTGCCGAATAGTAAATGTACACCTGACGACCGAAAATAAAAATCTTACCCACAAAAATGTCCGATACTAATTAATCAGACAAGTGGGCTGAAAGCTAAGACCAAGTTGCGTTTTTCAAGTGCAATTTACTTGTCGGACAATGGCGAAATAACCAAGTCCTTATTTCCTCTCGTTACGATTTAAGCTGCAACTTG
Organism: Moorena sp. SIO4G3; assembly: GCF_010692305.1. NCBI lineage: Bacteria > Bacillati > Cyanobacteriota > Cyanophyceae > Coleofasciculales > Coleofasciculaceae > Moorena > Moorena sp. SIO4G3. The sequence continues at coordinate 8,807 of NZ_JAAHIG010000244.1, forward strand.
GTACGAGCACTCTGGTAAAGCTGAGTAACTGACTCAGATGCCAATGGCTATGAAAACGTCATACCCATAGCTGAGTGTTATAGCATAGTATACGAACTACTATTGTGCCATTTCTTAAGGACTTACTAGTATAGTGTAATCCCTTAAAACCAGACAATCGCTCTAGCTATTGGCACAGTGGTAAGTATTCCTACCGACTGAAGCTCACAGCCACTAGCTTGGAGCTTCCCCAATACTCGCCGAAAGTAGGATGTCACAGCGATGCAGCGCCTTCATGCGGGGGTTTCCCCCACTCGCGCTTTGCATCAAGACAAGGATTTGTTTGCACTCTCATTTGGATCAGGACTTATGCACCCTTTCCCTGTAGAACCTCTGTACATCTGAGGTGCGCTCTTACCATTAAGAATTAAATTCGCCACGGGTCACACCTGAAGTTCTGTGCTCCAAAGTTCGCTTTTGCCTATTATTTAATAACTTAATTCTTGGTTTCAGGGGCATAAGTCCTATGGATGCAAGCCTTTTAGCTTTTACTTTTTACCTTGAGCAAAGGCCATCCCAAGCGAGTTGGCTGTTCGTATATTCGTTTGAGGGTATTGATGTCTCTAGCAGAAATTGTCGGGGGATTGCGAACTTGGGAAAAGTATAGCGCATCAGTTTCTAAAGGAGAATGACCCCAAATACCTAGTGCATGACCCAGTTCGTGACGGGCAGTGGCAAGGGTGTAGTCAATGGATTGCTGAGGAGAGAGAAGTATGGTAAACTTATGCAATAATACATTATCTACTATTTGCTCTGGTGCCCTGATGGATTGCGCCAGGTAAAATTCATAGCTAGTAACCGCTGAGCGAGCGCGAGACCAATCAAAGGTTCCAGTCTCACGATTCAAGGAGACTTTTAGAGGAGGACGCGATCGCAAAATCGATATATCTGCTAATTCCTCCTGGTCAACTAGTTCTAGAGGCAAATAAACCCCCCATTCTGCCACCGCCTTTAGCACCGCATCAACCCATTGTTGGAAGCGCTGCTGCTTAGCATCAACCACAGCCTGTGGTTGGGGATGTTCCACATAAACCTTCACGGGAAACTGAGACCAGATCAGATAACCTAAGGGAGTGCCCTTGATTTCAGAAAAATAATCACCGCTGCCGGTAGGGTCTTGCCACTGGGCAAGGGGAGTTGGTAGAGGGTGAGGCTTAGGAGCTGGTAGGGCAGGTGAGGTGACTGGCATCGAAGCCAGGATAGCAGAGGAGGCTTCTGTTAATCGGTTAAACTTTGGGTATAAACCGGCTGCGGTGCTGGACTGAATCAACATCACTAACAGACAAGTGACACCCCCTATTAACAGGGCTATCCATAGCTGCTGATTGTTTTTATACCACCTACTCCCCAAGGTTGAACACTAAATTATCTACTGATTTAACCAACCTGCACTTAAAATCACTGTCAAGCTCATAAAGGTAATCGCCAAGATCCAGGTCACCCGGTTCAGGGCTTTCTCGGCACTCTTGGTGCTGGTAAACAGCTGAGCTTGACCACCGATACCGCCAAGGCCATCTCCCTTGGGACTATGGAGCAAAACCAAAATAATCAGACCCAAGCCAGATAAAACCCAAATAATTTGCAGGATTTGATTAACCATTCTTTTGAAAATATTACGGGAATGAAAAGTTTTGAACTCTCCCTCGGTTAAAACCAAGGGGTTCTCAACTTCCTGTGTTATAGAGAAACTCGCACGGGTGTCCGATTATTACGGACTTCCAACTTAGCGGGTTGGATCATAGAACGCCCAGTCATTTCTTTTGGCTGGGGAAGTTGCAAGATTTCCAAGATGGTCGGGGCAATATCTGCCAGACATCCATCACAGCGCAATGCAACTTCTGTACCATGTCCAGGGATTTTTAATTTTTCCCCTTCTACTAGGATAAAGGGTACTGGGTTTGTCGTGTGAGCTGTCCAAGGATTACCTGTCTCATCGCGCATAGTCTCGGCGTTGCCGTGGTCAGCAGTAATCAGGGTAGTGCCACCAACTTTAATAATCCTATCAATTAAGCGTCCTATGCAGCGGTCTACGGTTTCCACTGCTTCTATGCAGGCTTCCACATTGCCAGTATGGCCCACCATATCAGTGTTGGCATAGTTAATCACTACCAGGGAGTAAATGCGTTTTTCGATCGCTGCGATCACTTCATCGGTCACTTCCTTAGCTGACATGGCTGGTGCTTTATCATAGGTTGGTACCATCGGACTTTGCACCAATTTCCGGTCTTCACCCTCGAAGGGAACTTCTAGACCACCATTAAAAAAGTAAGTGACGTGGGCGTATTTTTCTGTTTCCGCAGTTCGGAATTGGCGCAACCCATGCTGGGATATAACTTCCCCCAGAATATTAGTCAAGTTCTGAGGTTCAAAGGCGACCAATACCGGAAAACTGGGGTCATACTGGGTAAAGGTGGCAAAGGTTAGGGGTTTGATCTGTTCCCGCTCAAAGCCATCAAAGTTAGGATCCACGAAGGCTTGGGTCAGCTGTCTGGCTCTGTCTGGACGGAAGTTAAAGAAAATTACTCCATCTCCTGCTGTCACAGCTCCAGGAGTAAGCCGTGTGGGCAAGATAAATTCGTCAGTAATCTCTGACTCATAAGACTCCTTGAGGAATTGTACTGCTGAGATAGCATTTCCAGGACCATCCTGAGTCATGACTTCATAGGCTTTTGAAATCCTTTCCCAGCGTCGGTCTCGATCCATGGCGTAGTAGCGACCACTAATGGTGGCGATGCATCCAATGCCAACTTGATCAATATAATCTTGAATTTTTTGAATTGCTTCAATTCCCTCGGTCGGTTTAGTATCACGACCATCGGTAATCGCGTGGATATAAACTTCAGATAGATTTTGGGCTTTGGCTAGCGCTAGCAATCCTAGGAGGTGATTGAGATGGGAGTGTACCCCACCCTCAGAACACAAACCCACGATGTGCATCTTCCCACCCCGAGATTTAACCTCTCGGCATGCTTGCACAATAGCTTGGTTATCGTTTAAAGTGCCATTTTCCACCGCATCAGAGATGCGCACAAGTTCTTGAGGCACCACACGCCCAGCACCTATATTCAAGTGCCCCACTTCCGAATTGCCCATTTGACCCTCTGGGAGTCCCACGTCCTTTCCAGAGGTGCGAATTAATGTACTCGGATAGGCCGCCCAGAGGCTGTCCATTACAGGGGTGTTTGCTAGGGCTATCCCATTGGCATCAGTTACTTCGCGGTAACCCCAACCGTCTAAGATAACTAGCACCACAGGAGAAACAGGTGCTTGCCTCATCATATCGCCTTTTATCCTACTCTTAATTTCACCGCGATCATATCATTCAAAATCCGCATATTCATGATAAATTTCGATTTTTATTAGGTTTCGGCTGCCAGAGTCAGGATAATGCTTAAATCTGGTCTTAGCACAAGTTTTGAGTCCCACAAGCTAATAGGAATTTATACTCGCAAATCAGGGCAAACCCATCTAAATTATAAAAGCCTTACTCAGACAAAATTGGAAAATTCATAAGCAAAATTACTTATCGTATGAGTTTCATATCGAGTAGGCATTTTAAAATAAGATGGGTTTGCCCTGACTCGGAAATTAAGCTTTGTATGCAATTAATTAGGCGTGCCGGTGCATGTTTGGCTCACGGCTACTGACAGCCTACAGTTACAAGTAACAGAGGTGTGGAAAGGTTACAGAAACTCATTTATCTCAACATTCCTATAAAATTGATATGTTAATGGTCATGCTTATGACTGTGCGATCGCATTTCCCGATATGACTGCCAATCTAACTTCTCCAGAGTCCAGCCCGACCTTGATTTCCCCTACCATTTCTCGACCACAGACCGTAGACTCCTTACCGACTACTTCCCCTCTGAAACTGGGAGTGATGGCTTCCGGAAGTGGCAGTAACTTTGAAGCCATAGCTAGTGCGATCGCTAACGGCCAACTCAATGCCCAAATTCAAGTACTCATTTACAATAATCCAGGCATTAAAGCGTTAGCTAGAGCAGAAAAATACGGCATTCCAGCAGTCCTACATAATCACCGGCACACCAAAAAACGGGAAGATTTCGATCAACAAATTGTCGAAACTTTACGACAGTATGAAGTGGAGTGGGTCGTGATGGCTGGTTGGATGCGAGTGGTGACACAGGTACTCCTAGACGCTTTTCCTAACCGGATTCTCAACATCCATCCCAGCTTATTACCTAGTTTCAAAGGTGTGCGCGCGGTGGAACAAGCCCTTGAGGCTGGGGTAAAAATTACAGGGTGTACGGTTCACGTGGTCAGTCTAGATGTTGACAGTGGTCCCATCCTTTTCCAGGCAGCTGTTCCTGTGCTACCCCATGATACCTCAGAAACCCTCCATTCCCGGATTCAAGTCCAAGAACATCGGATTTTAGTGGAAGCGATCGCATTAATCAATTCTTAATTGTTATTTAGCAAAGGGAACAGGGAGTAGGGAGTAGGGAGTAGGGAGTAGGGAGTAGGGAGTAGGGAAGAGGGAACAAAAATTATCACAATTCCTACACGGATTATTATTTAATTGTTATTTAATTGTTATTTTTTATTGGATTTTAAATTTTCTATGTTCTATTTTCTAAATTCCCCAATTTCCATACCAAGCTAGAGACAAAGTTGGTCACGATATGAGCTACAATTGGTACGAGTAAATTGTCTGTTGCTACCGCACTATACCCCAGAAGCAAACCAACAAGGGTTGCCCAAACTACATAGGGCCATTGTTGGATACCGCTTAGATGCAAAATCCCAAATAGCATACTGGAGGCTATGATACCGATAGCATTCAACCCTACTGCTGGCAACATGACACCCCGAAACAGTAATTCTTCACTCATACCGGGCAACAGTCCTAGCCACATTAAATCTGGTATGATTAGGGA